>NZ_BSPB01000025.1:0-42987 GCF_030160815.1 Hydrogenophaga electricum
CGGGTCGAGGTCTCGGCGCTGCCGATATCACCGGCGGGTGCCGGCGGCTCCGGGGCCGCTTCGGCCGGCTGATCCGGCGCGGCGGGCAGCGGCGCCGCCTCGGCGGTGGCGGCTGTGTCTTCGCCCCGGTACTGGTGCCAGCCGCGCGCACGCAGCTCGCACGCGGGGCAGGTGCCACAACCGTAGCCCCAGTCGTGGCGGTGTTCGCGGTCACCCAGGTAGCAGGTGTGGCTCTGCTCGATGATGATCTGCTCCAGCCGCTCACCGCCCTGCGGCACCCGGGTGGCGTCCCCGAGCCGGCGCGCCAGACGCCAGGTTTCGGCCTTGTCGATCCACATCAGCGGGGTTTCGATCAGGAAGCGCCGGTCCATGCCCAGCGACAGCGCCAGCTGCATGGCCTTCATGGTGTCGTCGCGGCAATCGGGATAGCCGGAGAAGTCGGTCTCGCAGACGCCGGTGATGATGACCGGGATGCCGCGCCGGTAGGCCAGGGCTCCCGCCAGGGTGAGGAACATCAGGTTGCGGCCGGGCACGAAGGTGTTGGGCAGCCCGCTGCTCTCCATGCGGAACGCTTCGTCGCGCGTCAGCGAGGTTTCGCTGATCTGCCCCAGCACCGACAGGTCGAGCACGTGGTCCTGGCCGAGCCGGGCGCCCCAGGCCGGAAAACCATCGCGCAGGGCCTGCAACACCTGGCCCCGGGCGGTCATCTCCACGCTGTGGCGCTGGCCGTAGCTGAAGCCCACGGTTTCCACCCGCAGGTAGCGCGAGAGCGCATGGGCCAGGCAGGTGGTGGAGTCCTGCCCGCCGGAGAACAGGACGAGGGCGGCGGTGTGGTGCTGGATCATGGGCCGATGGTAGCGCCGCCCCCCGCCAGCACCGGGCCTGGGGTCTTGCGGTGGATCAGGCCGGCCGCTGCGCGCGGAAGGCGATGCGGTGGTCGCGGCTGCTCGACAGCATGCGGATGAGCGCGCGGTTGGCGTCTTCCAGATCGATGTCGTGCTGCTCGCAGACCTTGGGCAAGCTGGCCAGCCGCGCCGGGTCGCCCTGCGCCCGGGCCACGTCCACGTAGGCGTTGTAGGGACCGGTCTCGCGCAGCACCGCGTCGAGCACCCGTTCGGGCAGCGGCAGCTTGCGCACCAGGTCGGCCAGCGGCTCCTGGAACAGCTCGCCCATGTGCGAAAGCATCGCGCTCAGGAACACCTCGGCCCGCAGGTTGTCCGGCGAGCCCGGATCGAGCAGGTGCTGCGCCATGCGGGCGTGCATCACCATGGCGTAGCGCACCGGGTGCAGCGCCGGATCGCTTTCCGCCCCGGGGCGCTGATCAAGCAGCCACTGGGTCAGCCGGGTGAAGCCGACCATCATCAGCGCGTGGCGCAGGGAATCGACCTCGCTGCGCAGGTTGAACGCCGCCGAGTTGACGAACAGCAGCAGCCGGTAGACCAGCACCGGATCCTGGCGCACCAGGCGCTCGATCTGGTCGAGCGAGACGTCGCGCTCGATGGCCAGCAGCAGGTGCGTGATCATGTGGGCGTCGCACGACGGCGGGCGGTGGCGGCGGGCGTAGAGCACGTCGGCATCGGGCCAGTCCAGGACGCCCCAGGCACCGGCTTCGTCAAGGCAATGGTCGGCCAGCGCGCGCGAAGCCACGCCCTCGTAGATCTGGCCCGGCATCACCGGGCTGCGGCGGGTGGGCGGCGGCCCGCCTTCGACCGGGCGCGCGGCCAGCGCCTGCAAGACCTCTTCGGGGCTGAGGGTCAGGAGGCTGAGCACGTCCAGCGGCGCGATGACTTCGCCCTGCACCTCGGCCAGATCGGCGTGGCGCAGCAGGCGGTGCCCCTTGCGGACGGCGATCGCCAGCCAGGCCATGCCCTCGGGCGTGCGGAACGGCGCCGAGGGCACTTCGATCCAGGTGTTGGGCACCGGTTCGCACGCCAGCGCCTGCATGAGCATGCGCGGGGTGTCGGGTGCGACGATGAGCGCGGGCGCGGAGATGGGCCAGTCGTCGCCCAGCACCTGCATGAGGTGGCGCGCGTCCACCGCCTTCGGGTTGAGCGTGCACATGGGCATGCGCACGGCCGCCAACTGGCGGGACCGGTTCCAGACGGGCTGGTACCCGAGCGCGATGCTGTCGAGAACGGTGCGGCTGTGACCCATGGCGTCTCCGGTTCAGCGCCGGCTCATCCGAGGTACTGGAACAGCGACAGGCGCTGCACCTGGGCATAAGACTGGAGCGCCGCCTGCAGACCCACCTGCTGATTCTGGAAATCAGAGATGCCCTTGATCATGTCCATGTCCACCAGCGACGACTGTTCGGCTTCGTACTCCACCTGACGGTCGGCCAGCCGATTGTCCAACGAATCGGCCCGGTTGAGCCACTGGCCAGCCTGGCTGCGGGCAGCGAGCACGCGGTCGTAGCCGGCGTCCAGCTCGGTCAGTGCGCGGCCCAGGGCCTGGGTCAGTTGCGGCGTCTGCCCGGTGCTGGCGCCGTTGAGGGCGTCGATGGCGTCCTGCATCACCCGGAACAGGTCGGTCGACCCGCTCACCGGATCGACGGCCACGCTGTCACCGGCCTTCGGCTGCCCTTTCAGCTCGACGGCCAGACCGTCGAATTCGATGGTGCCCGGCTGGTAGGCGACACCGCTGTGCGCGGGCACCGGCAGGCCGGTGGTGGTGTCGGTCACCGTGTACTGCAGGGTGCCCCCGGCGTTGGCGAAACTGATGCTGTAGCCGTGGCCGGTCACCGCAGCAGGGTCGGCCACGCGGCCGATGTCGGTGGTGACACTGCCGGCGTTGCCGCTGCCCAGCGCCACGGTGAAGGTGCCGTTGCCCGGTGGCACGCTCATCCAGACCGACTGACCATCAAGCGATTGCGGCAGTGTGAGGTCGCCAGCGGCCACCTGGCCGCTCTGCCCGTCAAAGCGCACACCGTTGCCGCCGGGGCCGTACACCTCGACAAACGGCACCGAGGAGCCGCCCTGCCCCCCAAAGAGCGTGCGCCCCATGCTGTCGGTCTGGTTGGCCACGGCGAGCAACTGGTCGCGCAGACCTTCGATTTCCTGCGCGATGCTTTTGTAGTCGGCGCTGCCGTAGGTGGCGTTGCCGGCCTTCAGGAACAGTTCACGCACCTGCTGGATGGTTTCGCCCGCCGAGCCGAGCGCACTCTCGACCTGGGCCAGACTGGTGCGCGAAGCCTCCACCGCGCGCTGGTCGGCCACGGCGCGGGCCAGGCGGTTCTGCGCCGCTTCGGCCTGCACGGCGGCGGCCGGGTCGTCGCTGGCGCGCTGCACGCGCTTGCCCGCAGACAGCTGCGCCTGCAGTTGCGCCAGATCCGACTGGCGCTTGTTGAGGTTCGCGACGGTCGTGTCGTAGCTGTGGGCGGTGGCGACTCGCATGACGGGGATCTCTCAGTTCATCAACGCACGGTCTGCAAAATGGTGTCGAACATGCTCTGCGCCATCTGCAGCAGCTTGGCCGAGGCCTGGTATGCCTGCTGGTACTGCAGCAGGCGCGCGGCTTCTTCGTCGAGGTTCACCCCCGACACCGACTGGCGCGCCGTTTCGGCGCTGGCGGCGATGCTGCTCGAATAGGTGGCCGCGAACTGGGCGCCCTGCACCCGCGTCCCCAGATCGGAGATCACCGTGCCGTAGCCGTTGGACAGACTCACACCGTCGTAGGTCGTCAGATCGCGCAGGGCCAGCATGCCGTTGGCGTTGCCGGCGTTCTGCTGCCCACCACCGGCCGGAGTGGCCGTGACGGAGAACGAATCGCCCGCCGAGGGTGTGCCCCGCAGCGTCAGGCTCCAGCCGTTGAACTGCATCGGCTGACCCGGGGTGTAGTTGTAACTGGCCGGCGGGCCCGGGTTGTCGGGCGCGGGATTGTCCGGGCCCAGGCCCGTGACGGTGAAGCTGCCGTCGGCCTGGAACGTGATGGTCACCGGATCGGTGAGGTTGGCGGAATCGCTGACCGCGTACAGGTTCTCGATCGACGCGCCGCCGGTGTTGCCGCTGGCGGGCGTGATGATCACCGGGCTGCCGGCTGCCAGGCGGTCGGCCGCGCTCACGGCCATCTGCATGTTGCGCGCGACGTCGGCATAGGGTTTGATGAGGAACACGTCCCCCACCGCCCCGGAGCCGCTGGCGGCCTCGAACTGCAGGCCGTCGAACGTGGCGGGCAGGCTGCCGAACGACTGGCTGGTGCCGTCGGACAGGCGCACCAGGGTCACCCCGCTGGCATCGAAACGCATTTCGTAGTTCGACGCCTGGAGCTGCGTCGCGTCGGCCACCGACGCGGCGATCTGCGCGGTGCCGGTATTGCCGACCGCCGCCAGGCCCTGTGCAGGGGCCGCGGCGACGAAGAAATCGCCACCGGCATTGCCCTGCAGGTCCACCCCCAGCTGGTGCTGCGCGTTGACCGTGCTCGACAGCACGAGCGCCATGCGCCCGAGCTGGTTCTGCGCCGACGCCAGGTCCTGCGTCATGAAGGTCATCAGGCCACCGAGTTCACCGCCCAGCGAGCTGGGTGCCAGCGTCATGGAATAGCCCGACTGCTTGAAGACCACGTTGATCTGCGACGGATCGGTGGTGTTGCGCTCCACCGCCAGGCTGGACGCCTTGGTGCCCAGCACCAGCGGCTGGCTGCCGCCGGCGAACACGCTGAGCGTGCCGTCGTCGGCGGCCACGGTGGACACCTGCATGAGCTGGCTGAGCTCGGCCACCAGCTTGTCGCGCTGGTCGAGCAGGTCGTTGGGCGAGCTCTTGCTGCCCTGCGCCTCGATGATCTTCTGGTTGATCTTGGCAATGTCCTCGGACAGCCGGTTGACCTGCGTCACCGTGTCGGTGACCTGCTGCGACGTGGTGCGCGCCAGCAGGTCGATCTGGGTGGCCGTCTCGCGCAGGCGGGAGGCCAGTTCCTCGCCACGGCCGAGCACCACCACGCGCGCGGCCTGGTTGGTCGGCGACGAGGCCACGTCGGTCCAGGCGTTGAGCAGTTCGTTGACGGAGGCACCCAGCCCGTCTTCGCCCACCGGGAACAGGTTCTCCAGCTGCTGCAGGCGTGCCAGACGGGTGCTGTCGGCGGCCGCCAGCGAGGCCGTGAGTTGCGCCTCCCGGGTGAGGTACACGTCGTGGGCCCGGGTCACGGAGTCGATCTGGACCCCCATGCCGTAGTACTGCGAACCCAGTTGCTGGTAACCGGCCGACGCCAGGTTGGCCGTCTGCCGCGAATACCCGGCCGTGTTGACGTTGGCGATGTTGTTGCCGATGACCTGCAGCGTCGACAGGTTGGTGTTGAGCGCCCGGGTGGCGATGTTCAGAACCGATGCCATGTTGCGCCCCGTGTCAGCTGTTCAGGCGCTGCAGGCTCAGCGCGGTGTTGATCGCCCGCCCCAGCTTGTGGGCGTACTGCGGGTCGGTCGCGTAGCCGGCCTTCTGCAGGCTGCTGGCGAAACCGTGCGCCGAGTCGAGCTGGTCCATGACCTTGCCATAGCGAGGGCTCTGGCTGATCAGGCGCGCATAGTCGCGGAACGAATCGGCGTAGGAGTCGTAGGCGCGGAACTTGGCCACGGTCTTGCGCGGCACGCCATCGACGTATTCGGTGGTGGTGATCTCGGCAACCTTGCCCTTCCAGTTCGCACCGGCCTTGATGCCGAACAGGTTGAACGCGGGCGAGCCGTCCTTCATGCGGATCTCGCTGCGGCCCCAGCCGGTCTCGTGGCCGGCCTGCCCGAGCATGAAGCTGGCCGGAATGCCGGACTCGCTCGCCACCTGGGCCGCCGCCTCGCCGTGCTGGGCCACAAAGCCGCTCTGCCGCGTGCTGGCCGCGCCAACGCGGCTGACGGTGCTGGGCACGCCCGCCACGTCGGTGCCGGCGGCCTCGCGCTGCACCGCCCGCACGGCGGAGCGGTTCAGCGGCTTGAACACGGGCGCTTCCGTCGGTGCGCCCTCGGGGTTCATCTGGCGCGAGAGCTGGCGCTCGATGGCTTCGCTCAGGCCCCCGGGCATGCCGGTCATCTGCACGGCGAACTGCTGGTCGAGCAGGTCGCTGCCCAGCGCCGAGCCGTCGTTGTCCATGAGGCCGGACTTCTGCGTGGCCTCGCGCATGCTCTTGAGCAACTCACGCATGAACAGGGCTTCAAACTGCCGCGCAGCTTCCTTGACCGATTGCCGGTCGCCGCCCTTGGCCACGCCGTAGCGCAGCGCATTGAGCGCCGACGGATCGGCCGCCAGGCCTTGCGGGGTGAGCATCGACGGCGTGCTCATGGCGGCCTCAGATCACTTCCAGCTCGGCGTTCATGGCGCCGGCGGCCTTGATGGCCTGGAGGATGGCGAGCAGGTCCTGCGGCGTGGCACCCAGGCCATTGAGCAGGCGCACCAGGTCGGCCAGTTGCGGGGCCGCGTCCATCTGGATGACCGCACCACCGTCCTGACTGATCTTGATGTCGGCCTTTTCAGCCACCACGGTCTGCCCGCCCGACAGCGGGTTCGGCTGGCTGACCACCGGGGTCGAGCTGATGCTCACCGACAGATTGCCGTGCGCCACCGCACAGGCGCTCAGGGTGACGGCCTGGTTCATCACGATGGAGCCGGTGCGCGTGTTCACGATCACCCGCGCGGCGGGCACCGTGGCTTCGAGCTGCAGCTCTTCCACTTCGGCCATGAACACCACGCGGGCGTTCGGATCGATCGGCGCGCGCAGGCGCACCACCCGGCCGTCGAGCGCCTGGGCCACGTCGGTGCCCATGCGGTCGTTGATCGCCTGCGCCACGCGGCGGGCGGTCTGGAAGTCGGCGGCATTCAGCCCCAGATCGATGGTGTCGCCGAGCGCGAACGGGGTCGGCACGCTGCGTTCGACCTGGGCGCCCGACGGGATGCGGCCCGCGCTCAGGTGGTTGATCTGCACCTTGCTGCCACCGGCCGACGCCCCGGCGCCGCCCACCAGCATGTTGCCCTGGGCGAGCGCATAGATTTCGCCGTCGGCGCCTTTGAGCGGTGTGGCAATCAGCGTGCCGCCACGCAGCGACTTGGCATTGCCGATGCTGGAGACGGTCACATCGATCAACTGGCCCGGCTGCGCGAACGGCGGCAGTTGCGCCGTGACCATGACGGCCGCCACATTCTTCATCTGCACCTTGGCATCGGCCGGCAGCGTCAGGCCGAGCTGCTGCAGGTAGTTGCTCATGCTCTGCGTGGTGTAGGGCATCTGCGTGGTCTGGTCGCCGGTGCCGTCCAGACCCACGACCAGGCCAAACCCGGTGAGCTGGTTGGTGCGCACGCCCTGCACGGCCGCAATCTCCTTGATGCGGATGGCGTGCGCCGTCTGCGGTACGGCCAGCCACAGGGCCAGGCCGGCGGCCAGCAGCAGCCAGACCATGGCGCGGCGCAGGCGGGCGGTGGGCGTCGCGCTCCGGGCCCGGGCCACGAAGATGCCGCGCCGGAAGCCGCCCTGGCGGTAGGGGGAGCGGAGGAGGAACTTCATGACGCGATCCTAGGTCGCCGTCAGAACGGCATAACGTTCAAAAAGAACCGCCCGAGCCAGCCAATTGAGAGCGCTTCGTTCGTGGCGCCGCGCCCCTTGGACTCGATGCGCGCATTGGCCACCTGGGTCGAGGCGACCACGTTGCCCGGCCGGATGTTGCGCGGATCGACCGTGCCGGAAAAGCGCAGCACGTCGACGTTGTGGTTGACCCCGATCTGCTTGTCGCCCACCACCACGAGGTGACCGTTGGGCAGCACCTGCTGCACGGTGACGGTGATCACGCCGGAGAAGTCGTTGGCGTTTTCGTTGTCGCCCTTGCCCGAGAAGGTGTTGGACGATTCGCCACCGAGATTGAAGTTGCGGTCGCGCGTGAGTTCCTTGGCCCGGATGCCGGGAATGGCCGAGACGCTGCCGGAGACGCTGCCGCTGCGATCGAGCGAAGCGGTCGACGACTGGCTCGCGCTGACCTTCTCGGTGATCTGGATGGTCAGCGTGTCGCCCGGCAGGCGGGCGCGGGCGTCTTCGAACGCCGGCCGGTACGCCACGGCCTGGAAGATGCCGCCCGTGGCCACCGCCGGCGCCTGCGGCGCGGCCGGGTACTGGATGGGCGTGGCGGGCAGCACCTCGACCGGCTGGGTGGTGCAGCCGGCCAGCGCCAGCAGCGCGCCCAGGCCCACCCAGCGGGCCCAGGACGACAAAGACAACAGGGTGCGCTTCATGGCACGCTCCTTGGATCGGGGGCGACAGACCTCACAGCTGCGACAGACGCTGGAGCATCTGGTCGGAAGTCTGGATGGCCTTGGAATTCATTTCGTAGGCACGCTGGGTCTGGATCATGGTCACCAGCTCCTGCACCACGTTGACGTTGGAGGTCTCGACGTAACCCTGCATCAGGTTGCCCAGCCCGCCGGTGCCCGGCGCGCCGTTGATCGGGTTGCCCGAGGCCACCGTCTCGGCGTAGAGGTTCTGGCCCAGCGGCTCCAGGCCGGCCGGGTTGACGAAGCCGGCCAGTTCGATGTTGCCCACCTGCTGCGGCTGGGCATTGCCCGGCAGCTTGACCGTGACCACGCCATCCGCACCGACCGTCACGCTCTGCGCCTCGGCCGGGATGGTGATGTCGCCGGCGATGGGCATGCCGTTGGCGGTCACCAGGCGGCCCTGCGCATCGACCTGCAGGCTGCCGTCGCGGGTGTAGCCGATATTGCCGTCGGGCATGGTCACCTGCAGGAAGCCGTTGCCGTTGACCGCGATGTCGAGCTGGTTGCCCGACTGCTGCAGGTTGCCCTGGGTGAACGAGCGCGAAGTGGCCACGGTGCGCACACCCAGGCCCAGCTGCAAGCCAGTGGGCAGGTTGTTCTGCTCGGTGGCCGCGCCACCGACCTGGCGCAGGTTCTGGTACATCAGGTCTTCGAACACGGCATTGGCGCGCTTGAAGCCGTTGGTCGAGCTGTTGGCCAGGTTGTTGGAAATCACGTCCAGCTGCGTCTGCTGGGCCTGCATGCCGGTCTTGGAAATCCAGAGCGAATTGATCATGGTGTTCTCCTGGGAGGGCTTCAGCCGTTGAGACTGAGCAGCTGGGCCGCGGCCCGGTCGTTGGTTTCGCTGTTCTGCAGCAGGCGCATCTGGGCTTCGAACTGGCGGGCCACGGCGATCATCCCGACCATGGCCTCGATGGCGTTGACGTTGCTGCCTTCGAGCGCCCCACCCTGCACGCGCGCCAGGTTGTCGGCCGGCAGCGGTGCGCCCTGCGTGGGCCGGAACAGACCGTCTTCGCTGCGCGCGATGCGGTCCAGATCGTTGGGCGTGACCAGCTTGAGCCGGCCCAGCGCCTGCGCGGGCTGGTCGCCCACCTGCGTGGTGATCGTGCCGTCATCGCCGATGTCGACTTTGGCCCCCTGGGGGATGTTGATCGGGGCGTCGCCCTGGTCGAGCACGGGCAGGCCGTTCGCGGTGACCAGCAAGCCTTCGGCATTCACTTCGAACGCCCCGGCACGGGTGTAGGCCTCGGTGCCGTCCAGCCCCTGCACCGCGAAGTAGGCGCCGCCGCGGGCTGCCACGTCGAGGCTGCGCCCGGTCGGGTTGACCGGTCCGGGCGCGTCGGAATGCCCCGCCGTCGCTTCCAGCGCGAACACCCGCGTGCTGGCCCCGTCGCCGCGCACCGGCACGGCGCGGAACGTGGCCAGCTCGGCGCGGAACCCGGGCGTGGACGCATTGGCCAGGTTGTTCGCCAGCAGTTGCTGGCGATACTGCGCGGCGTTGGCGCCGGTCATGGCGGTGTAGATCATGCGGTCCATACGGGTCTCCGAAAGCGCCGGGTATCAGCCTGCTTCAGCGCATGTTGAGCAGCGTGCTCATGATCTGGTCCTGCGTCTTGATGGTCTGCGCGTTGGCCTGGTAGGCGCGCTGCGCGGTCATCAGGTTGACCAGTTCGCCGGTGAGGTCGACGTTGGAGTCCTCCAGCGCACCGGCCCGCAGGTAGCCCAGCTTGCCTTCGCCGGGTGCACCGCGCACCGGCTCGCCCGA
Organism: Hydrogenophaga electricum; assembly: GCF_030160815.1. NCBI lineage: Bacteria > Pseudomonadati > Pseudomonadota > Betaproteobacteria > Burkholderiales > Comamonadaceae > Hydrogenophaga > Hydrogenophaga electricum. The sequence goes on from NZ_BSPB01000025.1 coordinate 9,997, forward strand.
CGCGTAGGTGGCCGTCCAGTAACCACCGCTGCTGGGCGACAGGCCCTGCACGTTGCGGAAGTTCACCAGCGCGATCTGGCCCGCGGCCTGGGTCTGTCCGTTCGAATACTGCGCGGTGATGATGCCGTCGTCACCAATGCTCAGGCTGGTGAGTTCACCCGGGCGGTAGCCGTCCTGAGACAGATCGGTCACGGCGTAGTCCAGCCCCATCTGCGACGCGGCGGAAAAGTCCAGATCGACCATGAAGGTCTGCGTCGGGTCGTTGGGCGAAGCCAGTTGCAGTTGCGGCACCACGGTGGCCGGGTCCAGCGTGCCGTCGGCCAGGAAGTTCAGCTGGAACGGCGTCGAGGCGGCCGGGTCGGAGCCGTTGACGCTGGTGTAGACGTTCCAGGTGTTGTTGGCCGTCTTCTCGAACACGAAGCCCACGGGGATTTCGATGCCCTGCGCATCGAAGGCCGTCAGCGAGGTGCTGTAGGTGCCGAAGGGCGTGGACGTGTTCGGCACGATGGGCGAGCGAGCGTCCAGGTTCAGCTCGGCCGCGATGCTGGTCGTGGTCTTGGCCGTGATCACCCCGCCCGTGGGCAGGCTCAGCGGCACGGTGTCGAAGCCGGTGCGGGCACCGTTGGTGTCGGTCTGGTAGCCCATGAGGCGGGCGCCGTCGCCGGTCACGATGTTGCCCGCGGCGTCGAGCTTGAACATGCCGGCCCGCGAATAGGCCATGGTGCCGTCCTGCATCTTCACTTCGAAGAAGCCGTTGCCGTTGATGGCGACATCGAGGTCGTTGCCGGTGACGGTGATGTTGCCTTGCGTGAAGAGCTGCGTGACCGCGGAGACGGTCACGCCGATGCCGGCGTTGGCGCCGCCGGACGAGTTGATCGACTTGGCGTAGAGCTCACCGAATTCGGCGCGCGACGCTTTCATGCCCACGGTGTTGGCGTTGGCGATGTTGTGGCCGATGACGTCCAGATTGCGGCTGGCGCTGTTCAGACCGGAGAGACCTTGCTGGAAAGCCATGGTGTTGTCCTTGAGGAAGGGAAAGAAAGGGTCGCGCTCACATGAAGCCGCGGGCCTGGGTGTAGGCCACGGCACGTCCGTTGGCCAGTTGCAGCGTGATCGCACCGTTGGCGAAACTCACCGAATCGACCTTCTGGGGCGACAGCGCGGTGTTGGCGACCGCGTCGCCGTTGTCGGCCACGGAGCGCACCACGAACTTGGTCACGGTGGTCGGATCGATGCTGCCGGCGTCCCAGTCGAAGGTGTGCTGGCCCGCACCCTGGGCGCCCAGCTTGAGCGTCTCCAGAACCTGGCCGGAACTGCCGATCACGTCGACCTCGACGGTCTTGGCGTCGGCAGCAAGGTTGTAGGCCCCGGTGCCCGTGGTGCCGTCGAAAGCCAGGGTGTTGCCTTCCACCAGGGCATGGCGGCCGATGAGCGCGGCGCCCTGCATGCCGGCCGACTGCGAGGCCATGCTCTTGAGCGTGTCGTTGAGCTGCTGGATGCCGCTGACCGTGTTGATCTGCGCCATCTGCGAGGTCATCTGCGCGTTGTCCATCGGGTTGAGCGGATCCTGGTTGTTGATCTGGGCGACCAGCAGCTTCAGAAAGCGGTCCTGCGAAGATTGCGCGTCGGTGGCGTTGTTCGAGGTCTTGGCCGTGGTACTGCCCACGGTCGTGCCGAGGTTGCTCAGGTCGAGGGCAGATGTCAGCATGGTCATGGCAATGGCTCCTGGTTACTGGCCCATCTGCAGCGTCTTGAGCAGCAGCTGTTTGGCGGTGTTCATGACTTCGACGTTGTTCTGGTAGGAGCGCGAGGCCGAGATCATGTTGACCATCTCCTCCACCGGATTGACGTTGGAATGCGTCACATACCCCTCGGCGTCCGCGCTCGGGTGCTGCGGGTTGAACACGCGGCGCCCCGGGGTTTCGTTTTCGGTGATGGTCTGCACCTTCACGCCCGCGCTGCCGGCATCACCGAACGGCACGGTCTGGAACACCACCTGGCGGGCCTTGTAGGTCTGGCCGTCGGGGCCGGCCACGGCGTCGACGTTGGCCAGGTTGCTGGCCACCACATTCAGGCGCTGTGCCTGGGAGCTGATGGCGCTGCCCGACACATTGAAGATGGAGAACATGGACATGGAAAATCTCCTGGCTGCGCGCCGTCACTGGCCGGTGATGGCGCTGAGCATGGTCTTCACATGCCCGTTGATGAAGCGCAGCGTGGACTCGTAGCGGATGCTGTTGTCGACGAAGTTGGCGCGCTCGCGGTCCAGATCGACCGAGTTGCCGTCCTGGCTGGGTTCGGTCTGCACCGTGTAGGCCAGACGCGGCTTGAGCGGATCGCTGCCGCCCAGGCTCATGTGGCGCGCGTCGGTCAACGCCACCGTGCCCAACTGCCCGCCGCTCTGGGCATTCTTCAGCGCGGCCGCAAAATCGAAGTCCCGCGCCACGTACCCGGGGGTGTCGGCATTGGCGATGTTGCTCGCCAGCACCTGCTGGCGCTGCGCACGCAGCATGAGCGCTTGGGCATGGAAGTCCATGCGGGCGGTCATCTGTTCAAACATGCACACCTCCGGTCCAAAGGGTTCGGGACATGGGCCGCCAGTGACCGGTTTTCCGGCGCAGCGCGACCCGCATGCGACCAAGTATGGGAAAACTTGAGGGCCCGCAAGCCCGGAAAAAGGCGCCGCAATGCCGGGCATTTCGCTGCTTTGTGGCGCCCGGACCCGTCCTACATTGAGGGCATGGTCCACGTTCAAGCTCCCCTTTCTGTCAGCACCGCGCGCCGCGCCGCTGCCTGGCTGGCGCTGGGCGGTGTGCTGCTGGCCGCCGCCCTGGCATCGCCCGCGCGGGCGCAAGGCGCCCTGGTCCCCGCCGCACCCGTGGCCGCCACGGGTGAACTGGCAGGGCTGGAGCAGATCGCGCGCGACTGGCTCGAACCGGCCCTGTCTGCCGGGGGCCTCGAAAACGCCCAGTTGCGCCCCGAGGTGATCGTGGGCCAGCTCGACTCGCGCCTGCGCCTGACCACCTGTCAGCGCATCGAACCCTATCTGCCACCCGGCACCCGGCTCTGGGGCCGCAGCCGGATCGGCCTGCGCTGCCTCGAAGGTCCGGTGCGCTGGAACGTGTTCCTGCCGGTCACCGTCAAGGCCTGGGGCCCGGCCTGGGTGCTCAAGCGCCCCGTGCCGGCCGGCACCGCCCTGGTTCAGGACGACGCCGAACTGGCCGAAATCGACTGGGCGGAGCATCCCGCCAGCGTGCTGGCCGACCCCGGTCTCTGGCAGGGCCAGCAGGCGGCTTTCGCCCTGTCGGCCGGCCAGACCCTGCGCCAGAACATGGTGCGCCCGATCCCGGCCTTCGCCCCGGGCACCCAGGTCCGCGTCTCCACCCGCGCCGGCGCGCTGGAGGTCGTGGTCACCGGCCAGGCCCTGGGCGTGGGCGTCACGGGCCAACTGGTGCGGGTCCGGCTGGCCGGTGGCAAAGTCATCAGCGGCACCGTGCGCGACAGCCAGACGGTCGAAGTCCAGCTCTGAGCGGTAAGCCCTTAGCATCCATTCCCGCCCCGCATCCCGAAAAAAGACCTAAAGTCGCCCTTCAATTCGCCGATAGTCTTTCCAAACGCCCCTTTTGGGGTCATGGAGAGTGCCATGAAAATCGAGTCATCAACCCCGGATTCCTACATCGGTTCCGTGGCCGGCGGCCCCCAGAAGGCCGCCGAGCAGCGTCCCAACGCGGGCGCCGAAGCCGCTGCCGCTGCGGGGGCTGCGGCCCGTCCGGCTGCGCCTGGTGTGACCGTTTCGCTGTCGGCATCGACCACCCAGGCCCTGTCTGGCGCCGGTTCGAGTGGTGGCAGCGAGGTCTTCAACACCGAAAAAGTCGAGGCCATGAAAGCCGCCATCGCCGATGGCAGCTTCAAAGCCAACCCCGAAGCCATTGCCGACAAGCTGCTGTCCAACGCTGCCGAAATGCTCAGCGCCGGCCAGCGCGGCTGATACCCCCTCACCAGGAGCGCCCCATGCCCCCTTCGCAGTCCACCCCCCGGCATCCCTGGACCGTGGCGCTGCAGGTCGGCCTGGATGCGCTCGAATCCGCCCTGCTCCGAGGCGATGCCGATGCGGTCGAACGCGCCAGCACCCATGTGCAGGGCGTGTTGCAGAAAGCGCCGCCGACCGCTGAATTTGGTGTGCCGGGCAGCCTGCTGCGCCTGGAAATGACCCAGGCCGCGCACCGCTTCGGCCAACTGCGGCAGGCCGTGATGCGCGCCGCCGCCCAGAACCAGCGCGCCATCCAGAGCCTGATGCCGTCGCAAGCCCCAACCTACGGCCGCCCCCTGGCGGGCGCCGCCCGTTCGTCCACCGGCGGTGCGGGCCACGCCTACCTGAGCGCCTGACCCCCGGTCACCAGCCCGCCCCTTGCGGGCACCCACAGGCCGCCTTCGGGCGGCCTCGGTGTTTTCAGGTGCCCAGCAACTGGTCCGCCAGATGCCCGATGTCGCGGGCATGCCACGGGTTGTCGGGTGACGGCGTCACGTCCTTGGGCCGCTGGCGCCCGAATTCCCAGGGCCGCTCCACGTAGGCGGTCATCAGGCCGTGGGAGCGGGCAGCGTCCAAATCGTCTTGGTGGGCCGCGGCCATCAGTACCTCGCCCGGCTGCAGACCGAAGGCCTCGACCGCCCCCAGGTAGGTGCGCGGATCGGGCTTGTAGGCCTGGAACACCTCGGTCGACAGCACGCAGTCCCAGGGCAGGCCAGCGCGTTTGGCCATGGCGGTCAGCAAGGCCAGGTTGCCGTTCGACAGCGGTGCGATGGTGAAACGGCTGCGCAAACGGGTCAGCCCGGCCACGCTGTCGGGCCAGGGATCGAGACGGTGCCAGACGCGGTTGAGATCGGCTCTCTCGGCTTCGCTCAGGCCCCCCAGGCCGAAACGGGGCAGCAGACCATCCAGAATCTCCCGGTGCAGCACGTCCAGGCGCACCCAGCCGCGCGCGCCCGAACGCACCCCCTGCATGGCCGGCTGGTAGCCGGCGCGCCAGGCGAGTGCCAAGCCATTGGCATCCACCGAAGGAAAGCGTTCGCTCACTTCTTTGACAATGCTGCCGTGCCAGTCGACGACGGTGCCGAAAACATCAAAGACGATCAGACGGGGCTGGGCGGCAGGCATGTTCATGCCGGTCATCATAGACACCCGCCACCGCCCTCAAGGGCCGGGCAGCAGGCGAAGCACGCGCCCCTGGCGCTCATCGGTGAGCACATACAGGAAGCCGTCGGGGCCCTGGCGCACGTCGCGCAGGCGCTCGCCGATGTCGGGCAGCAGGCGGTCCTCCCGCACCACGCGGGCGCCGTCGAGCTGCAGCCGGGCCAGATAGCGGAATTTGAGCGATGCCACCAGCAGGCTGCTGCGCAACGCCGGGCCGTAACGGTCGCTGGTCACAAACGCCATGCCGGCCGGCGCGATCGACGGAGTCCACTGGTGCAGGGGCTGCTCCATCCCCGGCTGTGCCGTGAGACCGGCACCGATCGGGCCACCACCGTAGTTTTCGCCATACGTGATGACCGGCCAGCCGTAATTTTTGCCGGCTTCGGGGCGGTTGATCTCGTCGCCCCCCTGCGGGCCGTGTTCGCTGGTCCAGAGGCGCCCGTCCGGGCCGATGGCGGCGCCTTGCAGGTTGCGGTGGCCCAGGCTCCAGATCTCGGGCCTGGCCCCAGCCTGGCCGACAAACGGGTTGTCGGGCGGCACGCTGCCGTCCTTGCGGATGCGCACCACCTTGCCGTGGTGGTTGTCCAGGGTCTGCGCATCGTCCTTGCGGAAAAAGCGGTCGCCCAGGGTGAGAAACAGCGTGCCGTCGGCCGCCTCGGCGATGCGGCAGCCGAAATGCAGCCGGCTGTCGGTCTTGGGCTGCTGGCTGAAGATCACCTGCACCGCTGCCAAGCGGCGGGCGTCGGCCGACAGTTGCGCCCGCGCCAGCGCCGTGGAATGGCCCGGCCCTTCGGCCGCCGGCTCCGCGTAACACAGGTACACGGTGCGGTTGGTGGCAAAGCCGCTGTCGACCGCCACGTCGAGCAAACCACCCTGCCCGACCGCTGCCACCCGGGGAACGCCGTCCAGCGGCGGCCCCACCCGGCCGTCGGCGTCAATGAGCCGCAAGCGCCCGGGGCGTTCGGTCACCAGCATCCGGCCATCGCCGAGGAAAGCCAGCCCCCAGGGGTTGACCAGCCCGCGGGCCACGGTTTCCACCTGCAGCGCCGGCAGGTCTTGGGCCCGGGCGGGCACCGTGTTCAGGACAACGGCCAGCAACAGGCCGCCATGGAAGGCAAGACGGGACAGGGGCATGGGCATGGACTCCGGCCACACAAGATACCGGCTTGACCCCGCCCCCGCGCAGGGGTTCCCGCGCACGCGGCTCAGCCGAACGGGCGCACCCCGATCAGCGCCGCGTGGGCCCAGAACACGAAGACGGCGTACAGGGCCAGGCCCCCGATCAGGGCGATGGCGTCGTTGGCCCGCCCCGCGGGCAAGGCCGGCACCGCCCGCGGATGGCCGGCCGCCTCACGCCGCCGCACCGCGATGCGGTCGGCCACGGCCCAGGCCAGAAAGCCGCCGAACAGCAGCACGTCGGCCAGGCTACCGCCCGTCACCGACTGCGCCAGCAGGTGCGAAAGCGCCCAGAGCTTGACCGCCAGCAGCATGGGGTGACGCGTCCGCCGCTGGATGCGCCCGGGCAGGTAGGCCGCGAGCAGCAGCACGAACACCGGCAGCATCAGCAGGGCGGCCAGATGGCGCATGCCCGCAGGCAGGCTGTAGAGCAGCACCGGGGTTTCGCGGGCCAGGCCGTAGCCCCAGATGATGAGCCCGAAGCCCACGATCGCCACCAGCGAATACAGGCCTTTGTAGGCACCTTCGCCCCGGCCGGCGATCCAGCGCTGACGCGCAGCAGGCGCGACGATGCCGATCGAATGCACGCCGAGAAACAAGACAAGGCCAAGAATCAGTGGAATCATGCGTGGGGCTCCTTGGTTCGGTGCCCCACTGTAGCGCGAGCGCGTGACCGCGCCACGCCCTGGGGCAGGATCAGTCCAGCAGGGCTGCGAGACCGCCTTCGGGTTCGAAACGCTGGTTGCGGTGGGTCAGCCGCGTCGGCCCCGCCCACAACCGCGTGGGCAGCGGGTGGCGCGGATCGCCGGGGTAGCAGATCACGCGCTGGCCCCCTTCGTCGTCGAAGGGTTCGGGCTCGATGCAAGGCGGGCGGCGGGTGCCGGCCAGCGCGAGCGCATCGGCCACACGCGGCAGCCGCGCCAGTTCGGCCAGGCTCATGATCTGCGGCGGCGCCAGATCGATGGCGCCGTCCCAGTAGCGCTGCAAGGCCTGGCGCGGCGTGGTCCAGACCGCCTCCGTCGCCTCGTGGTTGTCGTGCACCACCGTCTGCCCGGCCGGAGCCGGGGCCACGAAGAAGCGCGTATCGAAGCGCTTGTTGGTGACCGAGGGTTGGCGCGGGGTGATCCAGCGCGACCACGGCAACAGCTGCGCCGGGTCCAGCCGCAGGCCGCACTCTTCGGCCGTCTCGCGCAGCGCCGCCACGTACAGCGCCACCGCCACGCCGGGGGGCAGGTCGGGCTCGCCCAGGGCGGCGTGCCAGTCGCCAGCGGCACGCAGGCCCAGCCAGTCCGGTGCGTGGTGATCGGCCGCATCGAGCTTGCCGCCGGGAAACACGTGCACGCCACCGAGCACGCCGGAGCGCACATGGCGGCGGATCAGCAGCACCTCCAGACCGTCGGAGGCATCGCGCACCACCATCACGGTGGCAGCGGGCAGGGGTGGGGTCAGAACGACTTCGGCGTTGAGCGGGATGGCCATGCCGGGATTGTGGCAGCGGCCCCGGCGACCACCTGTCCGGTCGCCGACAGGCCGGTCAGGCGTTCAGGTCTTCTCGGAGGGCGCGAACATGTGGGTGCCGAAGTACAGACTCATGCGGTACAGCGTCTCGACCTGGCGGTAGAAGATGATGTATTTCTTGCGCGGACCGCCCCGGGTGAGGCTCATCTCAGGCGTACGGAAATCCACAAAAAAACCGGCATCGGATGCCACCTTCACCAGCGAAAGCGGGGTCCAGTACGCGACGTGCCCATTCTCGAACGGGTACTGGTGCAGGTTGATGTCGGTGCCATCGTAGATGTTGGAGCTGCAGATCAGGATGCCGTCGTCTTTCACCAGCCGCAGCAACGAAGCGAAGTGCGCCACCGGCTCGGTGAAATGCTCGATCACTTCGCAGGCAATCACCACATCGGACGGTGTAGCGTCGGCAATCGGCTCAAAGTTGGCGGCTTCCTGGAAATTCTCCATATCGGTCAGCTTGGTCTTGGCCTGGGGAAACCGCTTCTCCAGCCAGCGCCAATCGGTATTCATGCCCGAGCCGAAAAAACTGACTTCGGCAGTGGGGCGGTCAAGTACCTCGATACCCATCTCCGCCATGTAGAACTCACGCCCGGGCCGCTCGTCGTTGGCGTTACGCAGTGCACGCAACGAACCACCCATGCTGTCCTTGCGGATGTCCCTGAAAAACACCGCGACATTTTCGGGAAAACGAACCAGACCGCAGGTCTGGCAGTGGCAACCCGTCATGGCCTTTCCCTGGTGGGGTCGTACCCGGCAGACATAGTGCTGGCGAAAGACCTCGCCGCCACACACAGGACACGGTCCGGCATCGGGCTCAACCGCCTGGGTTGCGGCAGCAGCTCCTTCGGGCATAGGAATTTCAGACACGGGCAACGACTCCTGTATCGGTGGAACTCATCAGCTTGGCGGCCGTCAGGGCCACCTCGTACGGGCTGAGCAGGGTGCGCGAATCCTCGCCGCTGAAGTTGCTGCGGCGCATGGCGGTGTCGGTGCGGCCGGGCACGATGCAGTTGACCCGGATGCCGTCGGCCATCCACTCGTCGGCCAGCGCCTGGGTGAGGTTGACCACGCCCGCCTTGCATGCCGAATACGCCGAATACTCCGCGCGGCCACGGGTGAACGACGACGACGAAAACTGCAGCAACATGCCGCGCGACGCCTTCAGCGCCGCGTGGCTGCACTGCGCCACGTTGAGCGCGCCGAGCAGGTTCACGGCCACCTGCTGGGCCACGTCCTGCGCCGACTGCGTCGCCAGCGGACCTTTCATGAGCAGCCCCGCGGCATTCACCACGTGGTCCACCCGGCCCCAGTCCGCCTGCGCAGCAGCCAGCGCCGCCGCCACCTGGGCCGGATCGGCGACGTCGCAACCGTTGCGGCGCGAGAGGCTGCGCACGGTGCAGCCAGCCTCTTCCAGCACCTGCACGATGGCCTTGCCGATGCCCAGGCTGCCGCCGAACACCAGCGCGTGGCGGCGCTTGAAATCGAGCCCCGACAGGTTGGGCGAGCGCCGCTGCTGCCGGATGCGGAACAGCTCGTCGGCCAGCACCAGGTCGACAGCGTCGGTGATCTTGATGTTCTCCGAGCTGCCCTTGACGATGCGCACCGGGCTCAGCGGATTGCAGGCCAGGTAGATGCCGCAGTCGTCGGTGAAGCCACCGAGCTTTTCCTGGCCGAGCTCCTCGTAGCACTGGAGCAGCGCCGCATAACGGAAACCCTGCGGCGTCTGGCCACGGAAGATGTGGTCGCGCTTGGGGATGTTCTGGATGAAGCCGTCGCGCTCGACGATGATGGTGTCGGCCGTCTTGATGGCCACGTCGACCGCGTCACAGGTCTGCAGCGCCGCCACCACCTCGTGAATGATCTGGTGATCCAGAAACGGCCGCGCCGCATCGTGCAGGATCACGTGCCGGGGTGCGGCGTCCTTCAGGTGCCGCAGCGCGGCCCAGGCCGAGTCCTGGCGCGACGAGCCCCCGACGATGACTTCGGCCGGCGTGCCCTTGAACATCTCGCGCACGAATTCCAGCGAGTCCGCGGGCACCGTGATCAGGATGCGTGCCTGCGGGGCAAAAGACGCCAGGCAGGCGTAGCTGTGCTCCAGGATGGTCTTGCCCGCCACGCGAATGAACTGCTTGGGCACGGGCGCGTCCAGGCGCGTCCCGCTGCCGCCAGCCAGCAGCACGAAAGCGAAGTCGTTCAACATGCTTCGGCCACCTCGTGCGGGATTTCGGCGGCCAGGGTGTCGCGCACCCAACCCAGGCGCTGCAGGGTGTCTTCGCCCATGCCGCCAGGATGTGAGCGGTGCGCCCGCATCAGATCGATCACCCGCGTGAGCTTGTCCACCTGCCCGGCCTTGATCGCTTCCAGCGCCCGCAGGCGCCCGACCACCTGATAGACCTCACCGCCCACGTCCACCGTGGAAGGGGACTCCAGGTGCGAGATGTAGCCCGGATCAGGCACCCGCCAGTCGCCGAAGTTTTCGGCCAGGTTGCGCTCCACATCGTCCGGTACGTGGAAAGGAATGCCCAGGAATTGGACCGACTTCAGCTCGAACGGGGTGAAGGCGAATTTCTGCAGGTAGCCGAAGTACGACTGCACGCCCGTGACCAGCTTCCCGTTTTCGCGGTGGTAGATGAAGATGTCGATGCTGACACCGGTGGCCAGGTGCTTGATGGGGATGTGGTAGGTCTGCGCGCCCCCGATGCGGCGTGTGTCCACCGCGAAAGCACCGCTTTGCAGCAGCGCATGGATCACGGTGAACTGGTCTTCCCAGCCGATGATGCCGACGTCGACATCCTTGTCGTGGGCCAGCAACTGGCCCTCGCGCGCATAACCCAACAGCGTGCCCGACACCAGAAAGGCCTTCTGGCCCACCGGCTCCAGCGTCTGTTGCAGCGCCACCAGCGCCTGCGAGGCTTCGATCGGGTCGAACTTGGGCGGCGCCTCGGCGTCGAGCTCCCGGGTCTCGCGCTCGGCCTTGAACTCCGCCAGCTTCTCGGGCACGGCAACCTGGGCGATGAGCTGGTCCAGCCAGACCAGGGCCTGCTGGAGCTGGCCCGCATGGCAGTGCGCCTTGGCCAGATCGATCAGGCGCAGCAGCGTGTCCTGCGGCGCCTTGGCCTGATCGGCCATGGCGATGGCGGCCGCGGGCTTGCCTGCCTGCAAGTAGCACTGGCTGGCATACAGCGCCAGGCGGCTGCGGGAGTTGACGAGCGGCAGGCTGTGTGTCGGGAGCATCGCGCGGATGCGCTCATAGCACCGGCCCAGGGGCTCGGGATCGGCCTGGCGCCCCAGCAGTTGGTGGCGCACGAACAGCGATTTGGTGAGGTTCAGCCAGTCGATCAGGGGTTGCTTGCGGCGCTCACCGTCCGCGATCAGCGCTTCCAGGAGATCAAAACGGGCATGGTCGACCGCCAACTCGGCCGCGGCCAGCCAGTCGCCGGCCTGCCCCTTGCATTTGCGCAGGGTCGCGGTGTCCGGGGCCGTGGCCGCCAGCAACTGGCGCACGACCCATTTCAGGGGCAGGCGCTCTGGCAGGCGCGCCAGGGCCTCGCTGGCCTGACCCCGGCCCAGCGACTGGTACGCCGCGAGCCAGACCGGCCGGTCACCCGGGGCGGGCAGGTTTTCGATGCCCAGCGTCGCCAGGTAAATGGCGGTCGCCGGCAGGCGCAGCGCGCGCGCGGCCTGAAGCGTTTGCGCGTCCAGCAGCCCCCGCCCCACTTCATCGACCGTCACGCGCTCCAGAAAGGCATGGTCTTTCTGCTGCAGCAGCCGGTCGATGAGCTGGAGCCGCTCGGCCTCGTGGGATAAGACGTACATGGAGACTCCTTGGCGCAACGGCGGCGCTCAATGCTCGCGCAGCTTGGCGCGCAGCCGGGCAATGGACTGGCTGTGCAACTGGCAGATGCGCGACTCGGTCACCCCGAGCACGGCGGCGATTTCCTTGAGGTTCATGTCGTGCTCGTAGTACATCGACATGATGTGCTGCTCGCGCTCGGGCAGGTTCTTGATCGCTTCCACCAGGGCCATGCGCATGCGCTGGTCCTGCAGCATCGCGGCCGGGTCGGCCTCGGTGTCGCCCATGTGGCGGTCGAGGAAGCTCTCGTCGTCATCGCCCTGACCGGTGATGTCTTCGAGGTAGACCAGTTGCGTGCCGCGCACCTTGGCCAGCAGGGTCTGGTAATCGGCCAGACCCATGCCAAGCTCCTGCGCGATCTCGCTTTCCATCGGTGCGCGGTGGAGCTTCTGCTGCAGCCGGTGCACAGCCTGTTCGATTTCTTTCTGGCTCTTGCGCGAGCCGCGGCTCATCCAGTCGCCGTCGCGCAGCTCGTCGATCATCGCGCCACGGATGCGCTGGCTGGCAAAGGTTTCGAACTGCACGCCTTGCGAGGGTTCGTAGCGGGCGATGGCTTCGGTCAGGCCGATCATGCCGACCTGGATCAGGTCGTCGAGCTCCACGCTGGGCGGGAGCTTGGCGATCATGTGGTGCGCCAGACGCCGGACCAGCGGGCTGTACTTGCGCAGTTGGTCGTCGCGATCGAGAGTGCCTTTGGCGGTGTACATGTCCTCAACTCCATTGGGTGCCGGCCACGCCACCGGGCTGCCAGCCCCGGAACACCGGGGCCGAAGCGTCCGGTGTGCCGGGTGTCACCCGAAGGTCCCTGGGCCGGCCCAGTGCGCATTCCTGCACCCGGGTTCCCCATGCAGCGGCCGGCCACACCTCGGCATCGTAGTCGAGATGGCGCCGGGCGCAATCGGTCACGGTGTCCAGCACCTTGTGCAGCACGTCGGGCGCGCCTTCGTCCGGCAGGGGCGCCAGCACGGGCGCCAGCCCCTGGGAACGCAGCAGCTTCAGCGCGCCGTAGGCATCGATGCTGGACTGGGCGAGCCCCAGCACCGGCACCAGCACGCGGGCTTCCAGATCGCGGAACAGCGTGGCCAGGGTGGCCGCGGGCGCCAGCAGCAGGAGCGCGGCCCCGTCGCCGAACGGCGCCAGCAGCCGTGTGAGGGCGGGCCGGCTGCCGCCGGCACGGGCGGTTTCCTGCAGGCGCTCCAGACCACGGGCGGCCGGCAGCACCAGCCATTCGCCGCCACCGGTCGGGCGCTCCAGGTTGGCGATGGACGGGTCCTGCAGCAGGTGCAGCAGGCCGAGGTGGCTGCCGTCCGGCCCGCTGCGGCGTTGCAGCGATTCGGCGGCGCTGCCGTCGAGCACGACCGGATGCCGGCCGGCCGCGGCCAGTTGCAGCGAGAGCTGGCACAGCAATTCGTAGGCGCGGGCCGGCTGGGCCGGACTGGCCACCGGCATCACCACCGGCGAGCCGGGCCGGCGGGTGCGCAATCCGGCCGCCTGGTCGAAACCGGGCTCAAACATAGGCACCTCCGAGGTCGATGCCACGGGCGGAGGACTGCGCAAAGTAAAAACCCATTTCGCTGGCACGGGGGTCGTAGGCCGACTTGCCCTCGCTGCCCAGCGACAGCCGGACCAGGGCGGCGGCGTCGGCACCCGACCAGTCTTCCGGCACACGCTGGCCGTTGGCCAGTCCCCGCAACACCACCTGGTGGCGGATCAGCGCGTCCACGGCCGGGCCGAGCTTGACCGCCTCGTCCACCTTGGACAGCACCACACCGTGCAGGGTGCTGGCCTTGAAGGCCACCAGCACGTCGTCCAACGTGTCGCCGTGGGCGCCGGCGTTGAGCACCAGCGTCTTCTTGATCGCCGGCATGTCCAGCAGGTCGAGCATTTCCTGGATGCGCTGGTCGCGCTGGCCCAGGCCGGCCGTGTCGATGATCACCATGCGCTTGCCGGCCAGCAGGTTCAGCAGATCGACCAGCGCCGCGCGGTCGTGTGCCTGGTGCGCGACCACGCCCAGCATGCGGCCGTAGGCACGCAGTTGTTCGAAGCCCGCGACCCGGTAGGTGTCGAGCGTGATCAGCCCGACGCTGGCCGTGCCGTACTTGTGCACGCACTGGGCCGCCAGCTTGGCGGCGGTGGTGGTCTTGCCGACGCCGGTGGCGCCGATCAGTGCGACCACCCCGCCTTCGTCGGCCAGGCCGGCCCCGGGCGCCGCGATCTTGAGGTTGCGCGCCAGCACGTCCATGACCCAGCGCACCGCCTCGGCGGGGCTCAGCTCGGCCGGCATGCGTTCAAGCACCGCGCGCGACATGGTGGGCGAAAAGCCGGCGCGGATGAGCTTGAGCATCAGGTTCGACTGGATCGGGTTCTGCTTGGACGAGCCCAGCCAGGCCAGCGTGTTGAAGCGCTCCTCGATCATGTCCTTGAGCGCCGACAGCTCCTCCGAGATGCGGTGGTCACCCGCTCCCAGCGAGGGCGCGGCCACCACCGGTTCTTCCCAGCTCGGCGCAGCCGGACGGGTGCGGATGGGCGGCGGCACCTGGGCCGATGCCATGCCCAGATCGCCCAGGCGTTGCGCCGACATCGGCTGGCGCTCGGGCGCCGGCATGGGCGCGGCACGCGGCGCTTCGGCGCGCTGGGGCGCGACCGGGGCCTCCGGGGCTTCCGCGCCCTGGGCCGCACGGCGCTTGCGCAGCATGCGCTCGCGCACATAGTCCTGGAACGACAGGGTGCTCATGGCCATGGTGGCGGTGTCGTCCTCGACATCGGCCACGGCAGGCGACTGCGGGGCCGGCGCGGCGGCCTGGGTGCTGATCTGGCGCGGCGCGGGTGCCAGCGCGCTCAGGCTCTCTTCAGCCGCCGCCATCACCTCGAAGCCGTCTTCGGTCGAGCGCGTCGAGAGGATCACCGCGCTCTCGCCGAAGGTGCTGCGTGCCTTGGCCATGGCTTCGCGCGAGGTCGAGGCGGTGAAACGCTGGATGTTCATGCTGCAAGCTCCCCAAGAATCGGGCCGATACGGATGAGGTGGGTTTCAGGAATTTCGCTGTGGGCGAGCACCTGCAGGCGCGGCGCGGCGCGGCGCAGCAGGCGGGCCATGGCGGTGCGGATGGCGTCGGGCACCAGCAGGCAGGCAGGCACGCCCTTCTCTTCCTGCCGGTTGGCCACGTCGGTGGCCGACTTGCTCAGCATTTCGGCCACGCCGGGATCGAGCGACGTGCCGTTGGTGCCGGCCAGTGCCTGCATCAGCAGCCGCTCCAGACCAGGCTCGATGGCGATCACTTCGAGGTCTTTGACCGGGCCGTAGATCTGCTGGACGATGGCCGGGGCCAGGGCGATGCGCACGCGGCGTGCCAGTTCCTGCGGGTCGGTGACGACACCGGCGTTTTCGGCCAGCGTCTCGACGATGGTGCGGATGTCGCGCACGTGCACACCCTCTTCCAGCAGCAACTGCAACACTCGCTGGAACGTGGGGATGGGCACCATTTTGGGCACGACTTCCTCGATCAGTTTCGGGGCCAGGCGGGTCACGTGTTCGACCAGGTCCTGGGTCTCCGTCCGGCTCAGCAAGCGCGCGGCCTGGACTTGCATCAAGTGTGAAAGATGGGTCGCCAGCACGGTCTCGGAATCAACCACGGTAAAACCGGCCATTTGCGCGCTCTCCCGCTGCCGTTCTTCGATCCAGTGCGCGGGCAGGCCGAAAGCGGGGTCTTTCGTGGGAGTGCCGATCAGCGGCATGTTGACGCCACCGGGGTTGATCGCCAGGAACATGCCGGGGAACACCTCGCCCTCGCCCACCACCACGCCGCGCAAGGTGATGCGGTAGGCACTGGGGTGCAGCTCCAGGTTGTCGCGCACATGCACCGCGGGCGGCAGGAAACCCACCTCCTGCGCGAACTTCTTGCGCACGCCCTTGATGCGGGTGAGCAGATCGCCCTGGCGGCTCTTGTCGACCATGGCGATCAGGCGGTAGCCCAGCTCCAGGCCCAGCAGGTCGACCGGCTGCAGGTCGTCCCAGGTGGCCTCGCCGTCGCTGGCGGGGGCCGGCGTCTCGTCGCTGGGCGGGGGCTTGCGCTCTTCCTTGAAGCGCCACCAGGCGAGCGCCCCGAGCGCGCTGGCAAACAGCAGGAAGACCAGGTTGGGCATGCCCGGGATCACGCCCAGCAGGGCCAGCACGGCGGCGGTGATGCCGAGCACGCGTGAGGACATGAACATCTGCTCGACCAGTTGCACGCCGACGTCCTCGTCCTTGCCGACACGCGACACCACCATGGCGGCGGCCACCGAGATCAGCAGCGCCGGCACCTGGGCCACCAGCGCGTCGCCCACCGCCAGCAGGATGTAGCTGTCCGCCGCTTCGCCCGCGCCCAGCCCGTGCTGGACCATGCCGATGATCAGGCCACCGATGATGTTGATGAACAGGATCAGGATGCCGGCGATGGCGTCGCCGCGCACGAACTTGGAGGCACCGTCCATGGAGCCGAAGAACTCGGCCTCCTCGCCCACCTCGGTGCGGCGGCGCCGGGCCTCTTTCTCGTCGATCATGCCGGCGTTCAGGTCGGCGTCGATGGCCATCTGCTTGCCGGGCATGGCGTCCAGGGTGAAGCGCGCCGACACTTCGGCGATCCGCTCCGACCCCTTGGTGATCACGATGAAGTTGATCACCACCAGGATCGCGAACACGATCAGGCCGACGGCAAAGTTGCCGCCGATCAGGAAGTGGCCGAAGGCCTCGATCACCGCCCCCGCAGCGGCCGGTCCGGTGTGCCCTTCCATGAGCACCACTCGGGTCGAGGCGACGTTCAGCGACAGGCGCAGCAGCGTGGTGAGCAGTAGCACCGTCGGGAACACCGAGAAGTCGAGCGGCCGCTTCATGTAGGCCGCGACCATCATCACCACCAGCGCCATGCCGATGTTGAAGGTGAAGAAGGTGTCCAGCATCCAGGCCGGCATCGGCAGGATCATCATGGACAGCACCAGCACCACCAGCAGCGGTGCGGCCAGACCCTTGGCCCAGGCGGCGTTCTGCTCCAGCCATTGCTGGACACGCTGCAGTTGCGCGTTCATGCGTCACCCCCGGTGTTGGGTTTTTTCTTGTTGTGCGGATCCAGCTCGGGCGGCACCTGCGGCGTGGGCACGGCGCCGGGCATCACGCCACGGCCCGCGAGCGCGGCCTTGAGCTGGTAGACATAGGCCAGCACCTGGGCCACCGCGGTGTACAGGGCCGACGGAATTTCCTGGTCGATCTCGGCGTGCGCGAACAGGGCCCGCGCGAGCATGGGCGACTCCAGCACCGGCACCTGGGCCGACTTGGCCACGTCGCGGATCTTCAGCGCCAGCAGGTCGGCGCCCTTGGCGATCACGCGCGGCGCGTTCATGGTGGCATCGTCGTACTGGATGGCCACTGCGTAGTGGGTCGGGTTCATCACCACCAGATCGGCGGCGGGTACCCGCGTGATGCTCTGGCGCATGGCCAGCTCGCGCTGGCGCTGACGGCGCTTGCCCTTGATGTGCGGATCGCCTTCGCTTTCCTTGTGCTCGCGCTTGACCTCGTCCATCGACATGCGCAGGCGCTGCGCGTGCAGGAATTTCTGCATCGGGAAATCGACCGCCGCGAACAGCGCCACCGTCAGCAGCAGAAAGCCCACCCCCAGCGACAGCCAGGACCCGAGCTGGCCCAGGCCGCCTTCCAGCGGCTGCATCAGCAGGCTGCCGAACGGCTGCAGATGGCTCTGGAGAAACTGCCAGCCGACAGCCCCGAGCACCACTGCCATGCCCACCAGCTTGACGGTTTCGAACAGTTGCTGCTTGGAGAAGAGCCGACCGATGCCGGCCAGGGGGTCGAGCCGCTTGAGGTCCGGCACCAGGGGCTTGGTCGACAGGGTCCAGGCCCCCGACGCGAAGGCCACGCCCAGCGCCAGCGCCAGCACCAGCAGCCCCAGCGGCAGGTACAGCAGCAAGGCGCGGCCGACGCCGTCGGTCAGGCGCTCCAGCATGGTCTGCGGCACCAGCAGCGCCTGGTGGTCAAAATGCAATTGCCGCGCCATGCCGGCCTTGAGCGCCGCGAAAGCCGACGGCAGCAGCGCCATGAACACGGCCGCACCACCGCCCAGGACCGCAAAGTGTCCGAGGTCGCGCGAGCGCGCGATCTGCCCTTCGTCACGCGCCTTCTTCAGGCGCTTGGCAGTGGCCGGTAGGTTTTTGTCCTGGCTGGAGCCTTCCATGATGCGGTCTCATCAAGCGATGCGACCGATTGTGGAAGCGAGGCGCCAAAACTAAAGGGGAATAAAGGCCCTGTCCGGGCCGTTTTTCCGGCGCACAGCGCCCTGATCCTGCTATGCCCGTGCGATGGCTGATCCGCCGCCTGCATGCGACGGCAGCAGCACCGCGTGCTCGGCCGGAACCGCCCGGCCTGCTCAGAACCCCAGGCTGGCCAGCAGGTCGTCCACCTGCTCCTGGTTGCTGACCACGTCGGTGCGGCTGGCCGGATCGACCACCGGGCCGCCCAGGCCCGGGTGCAGCTCGATGGCCTTGTCCTGTCCGGGCTTGCCCCCTGGCGCGGCCTGCAGCAGCAGCGCCAGCAACTGCTCTTCAATGGTGGCCGCCAGCATGACCACGCGGTTGATCACCTGCCCGGTGAGGTCGTGAAAATCCTGCGCCATCATGATTTCGGTCAGCCGCCCGTCGCAGCGCCGGCTGCTCTCGACCACCTCGTTCGACCAGACCAGCAGCTCCGGCATGGCGCGGGCCAGGCCCGGCACGCTGGCGATGGTGCGCGCGAGCTGTTCGCCGCGCTCGGCGATCAGGGTCTGCTCGGCCTTGGCCTTGTCGACGTGATTGAGCACCTTTTCCGCGGCTTCGCCGGTCAGGCGCGCAATGTAGTGCAGGCGGCTCTGCGCGTCGGGCAACTGGTCCACCGTGCCCATCAGCTTGTCGGTGTAGCCCAGCTCCTTGAGGGCTTCGTGCAGTTGCCGCGTGATGGCCCCCAGACGCTGGAACATCTCGGGATTGCCAGCGGCCCCCGTGTCTTTGTCGTCATCCATGGCTGCGTCTCCCGCAGGGCTCAGAGGCCCATCTTCTTGAAGATGTTGGCCAGCTTTTCTTCCAGCGTGGCCTTGGTAAAGGGTTTGACGATGTAGCCCGCAGCGCCGCCCTGGGCGGCCTGCACGATGTCTTCCTTGCGCGCCTCGGCCGTCACCATCAGCACCGGCAGGTGCTTGAGCGCATCGTCCTTCTTGATTTCCGCCAGCAGCTGGAAGCCGTTCATGTTGGGCATGTTGATGTCGGTCACCACGAAACCGAAGTTGCCTTCGCGCAACTTGTTCAGCGCAATGGCACCGTCTTCGGCCTCGTCGGCGTCGTTGTGACCGATCTCTTTGAGCAGGTTGCGCACGATCCGGCGCATGGTGGAGAAGTCGTCAACGATCAGGAATTTCATCAGGAGCTCCGGGCAAGGCGGGTGATCTCAACGGCTTTTGACCGTTTCGAACTCTTCTCGTGGTTTCGGCACTTCCACGTGGTTCTGTAGGAATGACAGGGGCAGCGGCCCCGCAGCCGGCGGCAAGTCGGCCGGTGTCAGCCTTTCTTCCGCCTCTTTGGTCATCACCAGGATGCTGATGCGCCGGTTCACCGCCGCGCCCGGGTTGGCCGCATCGTAGGGCCGGCTCGATGCCAGGCCCTCCACCCGCACCAGTTTGTCGTCCGGCAGGCCGCCGGCCACCAGTTCGCGGCGCGAGGCGTTGGCGCGGTCCGAAGACAGCTCCCAGTTGCTGTAGCCGCGGTCGCCGCTGCCATAGGGCGTGGCGTCGGTGTGTCCGGCCAGCGCGATGCGGTTCTCGACGTCCGTCAGCCCGGCGCCGATGCTGCGCAGGATGTCGCGCATATAGGGTTTCACCACCGCCGAGCCGACGTCGAACATCGGCCGGTTCTGGTCGTCCACGATCTGGATCTGCAGACCGTCGGCGGTGCGTTCAAGCTTGATCTGCCCGCCGAAGTCGCGCAGCGTGGGGTTGTTGGCCACCAGGTCGCGGATCTTGGCGTGCAGCGCGTCGATGCGCATGGCATCTTGCCGCGCCAGTTCGGCCCGCGCCATCTGGGCGCCCCGCACCTTTTCAGCGCGCTGGGCGTCGCCGCCATCGACCTGACCGGCCGCCCGGCTCAGGTCGCGCCCACCGCCGGGCAGCACGCTCTCGCTGTTGCCGGTGCCGTCGCCGCCCATCAGGGTGACCAGCGGCGGCGTGTTGAAGTAGTCCGCAATCCCCTGCAGATCGCCCTTGGACGTGGAGCCCAGCAGCCACATCATCAGGAAGAAGGCCATCATGGCGGTCACGAAGTCGGCGTACGCGATCTTCCACGCCCCGCCGTGGGCCGCGTGACCGCCCTTCTTGATGCGCTTGATGATGATGGGCTGTAGCTTCTTGCCGTCGCCTGCCATGTGCAATCCCCTGTCGGTTCGCCGCGGTTACAGATGGTCCGCCGTCACTTCTTGCCCTTGACGTGGCCTTCGAGCTCGGTGAAGGTCGGGCGCACGTCGGAATACAGCACTTTGCGCCCGAACTCGATCGCCGTCGAGGGGGCATAGCCCTGCATGCTGGCGAGCAGGGTGGTCTTGATGCACTGGAATTCCTTGGACGCCTCTTCCACCTTCTGCTCCAGCATGCCGGCAAACGGCTCGAACACCGCATAGGACAACAGAATCCCGAGGAAGGTACCGACCAGGGCCGAGCCGATCATGCCCCCCAGCACCGCTGGCGGCTGCCCGACCGAGCCCATGGTGTTGACCACGCCCAGCACGGCCGCCACGATGCCGAAGGCCGGCAGACCGCCGGCCAGGCGGGTCAGTGCCGCCACAGGAGCGTGCGCTTCCTGGTGATGGGTCTCGATTTCCGCGTCCATCAGCGACTCGATCTCGTGAGCGTTGAGGTTGCCCGAGACCATCATGCGCAGGTAGTCGGTCACGAACTCGACCACGTGGTGATCGGCCGAGATGGTCGGGTACTTCTTGAACAGGGGCGACTGCTCGGGCGATTCCACGTCCTGCTCGATCGCCATCAGCCCTTCCTTGCGCGCCTTCTGCAGGATGTCGAACATCAGGGCCAGCAGCTCCATGTAACGGGCCTTGGTGAAACGGCTGCCCTTGAAACACTGGCCGATGCCCTTGAGCGACTGCTTGACCACTTTCATGGGGTTGGCCACCAGGAAGGCACCGAGCGCGGCACCCATGATGGTGGCCATTTCGAAGGGCAAGGCCTTGAGCACCACCCCGATGTTGCCCCCGTGGGCGATGAACACCCCGAAGACGCAGATCATCGAGAACAACAGACCGACGATGGCAAACATGTGTGTAGTTCAGTGAGGTTGCAGGCCCAGGAGGACACCCCCTGCCACGGCCACTGCCTTTCGTATCGACCGACTCTAGGAGGGATTGAGGGCCACCGTGAACGCAAAAAAGACCCGCAAGCGGGTCCTTTTTGGGCTTTGAAGCCGGGTTTCAGTGCAAACGCAGGCCGCCGGAGGCGCTGCCTTTGCCCGCTCGCGCCGGTGGCTCGCACAGGCCGCAGACGAACTGGCGGGCATTTTCGTAGGGCTCGGTCACGAAGTGGCCCCCGCAGCATGAGCACTTGGTCAGGGTCAGCATGCCGCTGTTGACGAATTTCACCAGGCGCCAGGCGCGGGTGATCGACAGCAGGGGCTCGATCTGGCTGGCCTGGGTCTGCTCGCTGTAGAGGCGGAAGGCCTTGATGACCGTGTCGATCTCTTCGAGCTCGCTGGCCTTGGACAGGTACTCGTGGATGTTCAGGAACAGCGAGGCGTGGATATTGGGCTGCCAGGTCAGGAACCAGTCGGTCGAAAACGGCAGTTGCCCCTTGGACGGGCTCTTGCCCGCCACTTCCTTGTACAGGCGCAACAGGCGCTCGTAGGACAGGCTGGTCTCGTACTCCAGCACCTGCAGGCGGGCGCCGAGCTGGATCAGGGCCACCGCGCGTTCGATGTCGCGCGACTCGTTCAGGATGCTTTTGGTGGCCATGGTGTCCTCCGTGTGCCCGTGCTCGCCACTCAGTGAGCGGCCATGGAGTCGGCGAAACGGCCGGCCATGAGGATGTTGGCGTGCAGCTGGGTCGTCGTGGCGTTGTCCACCTTCTTGACGTTGTGGTTCGTCAGCAGGTTCCAGACCAGGTCGTCGTCGACGCGGAAGCGGCACAGCAGCATGTTGGTCGAAGCGATCTTGAGCAGCTGGGCGGTGGTCAGCATGGCGAGCATGTCGGCGGCTTCTTCGGTCAGGCCCAGGCGGAACAGCGCTTCGGCACGGTCCTGACGGATCAGGTTCTGCGCCAACATCAGGTAGGTCAGGTTGGCTTCGCGGATCTCGGCCAGAAGTTGTTCGCTGTTCATGAGTCTCTCCTAGAGGGTCAGGCGGGAGATGGGGGCGATCTGCTTACATCTGCTTGCCTGTTGTGTGTAATTGTGTCGGCCGGTAAAAAAACTTGAATCGGGAAACATCTGTTCCCGTCGTCATCCGGATACCGACACCTTGTCAGCCTTTTTCCTACAACCAAGGCATTCACCCGGGCGCGAACTCCGGACCCGTCCACCCCCCCTGCAACGCCCTCGCCTGACAGAGCTCGCACCCACCGAAAGAACCGAACAGCGCCCCCGGAAGCCGCCTTTTTCGTGCAAAGCCACACACACAGGCGCTAAAGAATATGGCCGGACCTCCGAAATTGAACTCAACGAACTTCTAAACAGGTTCGTCGTCCGGCAAGCGAAGCGGCGAGGCGGTCAGTGGTCCCAGGGCCGAACCGGCAGGCGCTTCCAGCATTTCCGGTCATGGCGGCCAGTCCACAGGGGGCTGGCGTTGAGATGGGCAGCGATGCCGGATTACTTTTGTTCTGTTCTTAGGAGTTAACGATGAGCACCATCAACACCAATGTGATGTCCCTCAATGCGCAGCGCAACCTGGCCTCGACGACCAGCTCGCTCGCCACATCGATGCAACGCCTGTCTTCGGGCCTGCGTGTCAACAGTGCCAAGGACGACTCGGCCGGCCTGGCCATCGCCGAACGCATGAACGCCCAGGTCAAGGGCATGAACGTGGCCATCCGCAACGCCAACGACGGCATCTCCCTGGCGCAGACCGCTGAAGGCGCGCTGGGCAAGGTGGGCGATTCGCTGCAACGCATGCGCGAACTGGCTGTTCAGGCCGCCAACGCCTCGAACTCCGGCACCGACCGCGCCAACCTGGACGCCGAATACCAGGAACTGGCCAAGGAAGTGACCCGCGTGCTGACCGGCACCAAGTTCAACGGCACCAACCTGCTGAACACCTCCGCCGGCCTGCAGTTCCAAGTGGGCGCCAACAACGTGTCGCAAGACCAGATCAGCATCAACACGACCAACCTGACCGCAGGCTCGGGCATCACCGCGGTCGTGGGTGGCGACCTCACCAGCGCCACCAACGCCTTGGCCGCCATGGACAACCTCGATGCGGCCATCGACGAGATCACCACGGCCCGCGCCACCTTCGGTGCGACGCAGAACCGCTTTGAATCGGTGATCTCCAACCTGCAGGTGGCGTCGGAAAACCAGGCAGCCTCGCGCGGCCGGATCATGGACGCGGACTTCGCGGTCGAAACGGCCAACCTGTCGCGCACGCAGATCCTGCAACAGGCCGGTACGGCGATGGTGGCCCAGGCCAACCAGCTGCCGCAAGGTGTGCTGTCGCTCCTGCGCTGATCCTGGCCCCATCCCCAGGCGCGGCTTCGGCCGCGCCGTTCAGGCGGCGGCACCTCCCGGTGCCTGGCCGCCTTCCCGCTTGCAGCGGGATGTGCAGACCGCATGCCGCCCGGCGTGCGGTGCGTTCATCCTGAGGAGGAGCCCCCATGGCCACGATTTCATCCCCCGGCATTGGCAGCGGCCTCGATGTCTCGTCCATCGTCTCCCAACTGGTGGCGCTGGAGAAGGCGCCGCTGGCCCCGCTGCAGACCCAGGCCAGCTCCCTCAAAACCAAACTCTCGCTCTACGGCACCATCAAGTCCCAGGTGTCGGCCCTCGGTGACGCAGCTGCCAAACTGGCCGGCACCAGCGGCTGGAACACGGCGTCGGCCACGTCCTCCAACAGCGCGGCCATCAGCGTCAAGGCCTCGGCGGGCGCCACACCCACCACGCTGTCGATGCAGGTGCAGCAACTGGCCCGCAGCCAGACCACCACCTCCACCAGCGTGGCCACGGATGCGACCATCGGCAGCGGCACGCTGTCGATCCAGCTTGGCCAGTGGAGCGGCAGCAGCTTTGCGGCCGGCAGCGCCGATGCGGTGGACATCACCGTCGCCGACACCGACACGCTCACCGACATCGCTGCCAAGATCAACAACGCCGGCGCCGGCGTCAACGCAACCGTGCTCAAGGACGCCAATGGCGAGCGGCTGCTGCTCAACGCCAAGGACACCGGGCTGGCCAACGGCTTTCGCATCACCGCCAGCGACGACGACGGCAACGACGCCGACGCCAGCGGGCTGTCACGTCTGGCCTTCGATGGCTCCGGCACGACCGGCACCATACAGACCCAGTCGGCGCAAAACGCGCTGGCCACGATCAACGGGGCATCCATCGAGACGGCGAGCAACCAGCTGTCCGACACCGTCCCCGGACTGACCCTGCAACTGTCGCAGGTGACGACCTCACCGGTGTCCATCAACGTCGTGATCGACAACGACACCATCCGCAGCAACGTGCAGGCCTTTGTCACCGCCTACAACGCCCTCAACACCACCCTGGCGAACGCCACCAAATACGACGAGGCGACCCAGACCGCCGGCACGCTGCAGGGCGATTCCACCGCGGTGGGGCTGCAGAACGCCCTGCGCTCGATGATGCGGTCGTACACCGACGGCGGCAGCTACACGCGCCTGGCCGACATCGGCATCAGCCTCCAGACCGGCGGCACCATGACCCTGGACTCGACCAAGTTCGACAAGGCGCTGACCAGCAACTTCGACGGGCTCAAGAACCTGTTTACGGTCAACAGCGGCAGCACCACGTCCGACGGCTTTGGCCGCAAGATCAAGACCTTCGCGCAAGGCCTGCTCGACAGCGAAGGCACGCTGACCAACCGCTCCGACGCGCTGCAGAAGGCCATCACCCGCAACAGCGACGAGCAGACCAAAGTGACGGACCGGGCCACGCGGGCCGAGGCCCGCTTCCTGGCGCAATACAACGCCATGGACGCTGCGGTGGCCAAGTTCAACGGGTTGAGCAGTTTTGTGTCACAGCAGATCACGCTGTGGAACAAGTCGTCCTGACGCCGACGGCGGACAGGCGCTCCGGCAGGCCTGTGGCGGTGCGGACGGCACGGCCGCAGGCCTTTTTTTCTTGAGCCAGACGGCTCCATTGCAAGCCGCGGAAAACGTACCAATTTTTACCGCTTATGTCCTCAGAGGCCACTTCAGACCCGCGTGTCGATGCCGATAAAAATCAGCATCAGACCCAAGGAATCGAGCCCATGTTCACCTCTGTCCGCTCCCGTGCCGTCGCCGCCTACCAGCGCATTGCCGCCGAGACCAGCGTGCAGAGCGCGGACCCGCACCAGCTGGTAGACCTGCTGTTCGACGCCCTGCTGCAATCGATCTCGAACGCCCGCGGTGCCATGGCACGGGGCGACATCGCGGCCAAGGGCGCTGCCATCGGCAAGGCCGTCCGCATCATCGAGGAAGGCCTCAAGGCAGGCCTGAACCAGCAGCAGGGGGGCGAGATCGCTGCGAGCCTGCACCAACTCTACAGCTACAGCGTGCTGCGCCTGACCCAGGCCAACCTGCGCAACGACCCGCAGGCGCTGGAAGAAGTGCTCCACCTCATGGAACCCGTCGCCGAATCATGGAAGCTCATCAAAACGCCCTCGCCCACCCAGCCCACCGTCGTTTCGAGCCATGGAGCGTGATCATGTCGCATTCGCTGCTTGACTACTACAAGGCCATCGAAAACGCCAGCCAGAAGATGCTGGAAGCGGCCCAGTCGGAAGACTGGGACCAGGTGGTGCGGCTCGAAGGCGCCTGCGCCGTGCTGATCGCGCAGCTGCGCCACAAGTCGCGCAGCAGCGATCTGGGCCCGGAAGAGCGCAAGGAAAAGAGCCGCATCATGCAGCGCATCCTGCGCACCGACGCCGAAATCCGCTGTCTGGCCGAGCCCTGGCTCAACGACCTCGAACAGCTGATGGACGCCAAGGGCCAGGTGCACTGAGGCCACGGCCATGCACCCCCTCGCCCGCCTCCTGCCACGGCCCACGGCCGCGGCGCCCGCGTGGCAGACGCCAGGCGGGCAGGGGTTGGGCAGGATCGAACGGGGAGTGCGGAGAAAAGGCGCGGGCCGACGGTGCGCCGCGGCAGCGTCAGACGCTCATGTTCATGATGTCGGTGTAGGCCTGCACCATGCGGTTGCGCACGTTCAGGGTGGCCTGAAAACCGATCTGCGCCTTCTGCACCGCCAGCATGGTTTCTTCCAGGCTGACCTGCGGATCGCCCATCTGGACACGGGTCTGCAGTTGCGTGGCCGCCTCCTGCGCCGCGCTGACCGACTGCAGCGCCGTCTTGAAATTGTCGGCAAACCCGGTGCCCACGCCCCCGGCGGCGGCCGTGCCCGCAGGTCGGCGCAGGCCGGCCTGGGTGGCCGATGACAGGGACGGGTTGTTCAGGGCGTTGAGTCGCAGGTCCATGGGGAAACCCTTGCGGAAGGAATGACGGCCCAATGCTAGGGGGCGTGTGAAGCCTGGGGTCGGGAAATAGCGGGAAAAAGGCACACCTTTTCTGCGCTATGCCGGGGGGCGAGGCCCCGAATAATCGGTCGCATGCAGGGGCTCCATGCCCCCGCCACCGGAACCGACCACCGCCCTTGCCGCCATGAATACCGCCGTCGCTCCCCTCGCCACGCCGCCCGCCGCGCCGGGGGGTCTGCTCGCCGGTCTCGCGCGCCTGGACAAGACCCAGAAGATCCGGCTGGGCATCGGCGCCGCCGCGCTGGTCGCCATCGCCCTGGCATTCTTCTTCATGGGACGGCAGCCCGATTACCGGGTGCTCTACGCCAACCTGGGCGACAAGGACGGTGGCGCCATCGTCGCGCAGCTCGCGCAGATGAACGTGCCCTACCGCTACACCGAAGGGGGTGGCGCGATCATGGTGCCCTCGGACAAGGTGCACGACGTGCGCCTGAAGCTGGCCTCCCAAGGCCTGCCCAAGGGCTCCGTCAGCGGTTTCGAGCTGATGGAAAACAACCGCTTCGGCATGACCCAGTTCCAGGAGCGCCTGACCTTCCAGCGCGGCCTGGAAGGTGAACTCACGCGCTCCATCCAGTCGCTGGCTTCGGTCCAGTCGGCGCGCGTGCACCTGGCGCTGCCCAACCAGAACGGCTTTTTCCGCGAGCAGCAGAAGCCCTCGGCCTCGATCCTGCTGACCCTGTACCCCGGGCGCAGCCTGGACAAGGCCCAGATCGCCGGCATCGTGCACCTGGTGGCTTCGAGCGTGCCGGAGATGAACCCCAAGGCGGTCAGCGTGGTCGACGACAGCGGCAAGCTGTTGTCGGCATCGCCCGACGACAACGCCCAGGGCGTGGATCTGCAGCGCCTGCAGTACACGCAGCAAATCGAACAGATGTACACCCGCCGCATCCTGGACATGCTGGAGCCGCTGGTGGGGGCCGACAACATCAAGGCCCAGGTCAGCGCCGAAGTCGACTTCGCGCAGGTCGAATCGACCAGCGAACAGCACCGCCCCAACCAGGGTGGCGAGCCCGGCGCCGTGCGCAGCCAGCAACTGGTGGAAGACGGCACGGGCGCGCAGGCGCAGCCGGCCGGTGTGCCGGGCGCCACGAGCAACCAGCCACCGACCACGGGCACGGCCCCGATCAACGCCGCCGCCGCCCCGCTGGGCAGCAGCGCCAACGGCGACAAGGCCGGCAGCACGCGCCGCGAATCGGTCATCAACTACGAGGTCGACAAGACCGTCAAGGTGGTGCGCGAAGCCACGGGTTCGATCAAGCGCCTGACGGCCGCCGTGGTCGTGAACCACCGCAGCACGGTAGACCGGTCCGGCAAGCCGGTGACCGAGGCGATCCCGCCCGAGCAGGTCGAGCAGATGGCCGCGCTGGTGCGCGAAACCATCGGCTTCAACAAGGACCGCGGCGACTCGGTGAACGTCGTCAACGCGCCTTTCAACGCGCCCAAGGCCGAACCCGAAGCCCCGCCCGCCTGGTGGCAGGTACCGGACAATCAGCAGATGCTGCGCGACCTGGTCTTCCCCGCCGCCATGGTGCTGCTGGCCCTGCTGGTGCTGCTGGGCATGGTGCGGCCCGTGATCAAGGCGCTGCGCGCCGGCAACCAGACCCCGGCGCCCGCGCCGCAACTCAGCGCCCTGCTGGACGAAACCCCGGAACGCCCGGGTCTGCCCCAGCCCGCCAGCGTCGAGCCGACGCCCGAGCAGTTGCGCCTGACGGATGCCAAGCGCCTGGCCCGCGACAACCCCGTGGCCGTGGCCAACATCGTCAAGGGTTGGGTCAACGGCGAGGTGCCGGCCTGACCGGCTGAGCCCCGGACAAGGACATCGCCATGGAAGACCAGGGTATCCACGACGCCGCGATTTTTCTGATGTCCCTCGGCGAGGAAGAGGCGGCCGAGGTGTTCAAGCACCTCTCGCCCAAGGAAGTGCAGAAGCTGGGCGAGACCATCGCCAGCATGCGCACCGTCTCGCGCGAGCGCGTGGAACAGGTCATCTCCCGCTTCACCGACGAAGCCGCCTCGCAAAGCCTGCTGGTGTCGGACACGAACAACTACGTCAAGTCGGTGCTCAAGCGCGCGCTGGGCGACGACAAGGCCTCGCTGCTGATCGACCGCATCATGCAGGGCAGCGACGTTTCCGGCATCGAAAGCCTCAAGTGGATGGACCCGCAGTCCATCGCCGAGCTGCTGCGCAACGAGCACCCGCAGATCATGGCCGCCATCCTGGTGCACCTGGAAGCCGACCTCACGGCCGGCGTGCTCAAGCACCTGAACGAGCGCATGCGCAACGAAGTGATGCTGCGCATCGCCACGCTCGAAGGCATCCAGCCGACCGCGCTCAACGACCTCAACGAAGTGCTCTACCAGGTGCTGGCCGGTGGCGACAAGGTGCGCAAGACCTCGCTGGGCGGCATCCAGACCGCGGCCGACATCCTCAACCTCATGGGCACGGGCATCGAGGGCACGGTGATCGAATCGATCCGCAACGTCGACGCCGATCTGGCCCAGAAGATCATGGACAAGATGTTCGTGTTCGAGGACCTGCTCAAACTGGACAACAAGTCGGTGCAGATGGTGCTCAAGGAAGTGTCCACCGACATGCTGGTCATCGCGCTCAAGGGGGCGTCGCAGGAGCTCAAGGAACACATCCTCGCCAACATGTCGTCACGCGCTGCCGAAGGTCTGCGCGAGGACCTCGAATCGCGCGGCCCGGTGCGCCTGTCCGAAGTCGAGGGCCAGCAGAAGGAAATCCTCAAGACCGTGCGGCGCCTGTCGGACGAAGGCTCCATCGTGATCGGTGGAGGCGGCGATGACAGCTTCGTCTAAGCCCACGGCCAAGCCGAGCTTCTCGCGCATCATCCCGCGCGAGGAAATCGGGGCTGTGCGCAGCTGGCACTTTTCTGCCGTGGACGGCAGCGAGCCGGAACCCCCGATCGAACCCGACGAGCCGGCGGGCGCGCCGGCGCCGGACGCCGAAGAGCGCCTGCAGGCGGCCCTGGACCAGGCCCGCGAAGAGGCCTTCGCCGCCGGGTTCGCCCAGGGCCACGACACCGGCAGCCGCGAAACCCGCGAGGCGCTCGAAGCCCCCATCCAGCAGGCGGCGGCCGACACCGCCGAGCGCATGGCGCAGTTGCTGCACGGCATGGCCGAGCAGCTCATCGCCGCCGAACAGAAGATGTCGCGCCAATTGCTCGACCTGGCCTGCGACCTGGCGCGCCAGGTGGTGCGCCAGGAGTTGATGGTCAACACCCAGCACATGCGCCCGGTGATCGAGGAGGCGCTGGAACAGGTGATCGACGACGGCCTGCCGGCCACCGTGCGCCTGAACCCGAACGACCTCGCCCTGCTGCAGGACAGCCTGACGCAGGCGATGGGCGAGAACGCTCCCGAACTGGTGGCCGACGACAGCGTCTCGCCCGGTGGCTGCATCGTGCAGACCCCGCACTCGCTGGTCGACGCCAGCGTGGAAAAGCGCTGGGCCCGCGCCATCGGCAACCTCGGGCTGAGCGTGCCGTGGAACCCGGAGGACACCGATGTCTGACCTGGCCGACGACGACAAAGGCCGCTGGGGCGATTTCCTCCAGGACCTGCGCACCTGCGCATCGGTGCACACGCCGCTGGAGGTCAGCGGCACGCTGACGCGACTGGCCGGCCTGGTGCTGGAAGCCGTGGGCCTGAAGGTACCGGTCGGCTCGCAATGCCTGATCAGCAACGGCCAGCGCAAACCCGTGCTGGCCGAGGTGGTCGGCTTCGCCAGCGACCGCGCCTTCCTCATGCCGGCCGGCGACACGCACGGCCTGTCCAGCGGCGCCAGCGTCACCCCGCTCTCGCCCTACCGCCCGGTGCCCCGTTTCGGGCAGGCCAACAAGCCGCCCTCGGCCGACGACCGCGGCGCGCTGCGCCTGCCGCTGGGCGCCGGGCTGCTGGGGCGCGTGGTCGATTCGCACGGCAACCCGCTCGACCACCAGGGCCCGATCCAGAACGTGGACATCGAAGCCCTGGACCGTGCCCCGCTCAACGCCATGGACCGCGACCCCGTGCGCGAGCCGCTGGACACCGGCGTGCGCGCCATCAATGCGCTGCTCACCGTCGGCCGCGGCCAGCGGCTGGGCCTGTTCGCCGGCTCCGGCGTGGGCAAGAGCGTGCTGCTGGGCATGATGGCGCGCTACACCCGCGCCGATGTGATCGTGGTCGGCCTGATCGGCGAGCGCGGCCGCGAGGTCAAGGAGTTCATCGAAGACATCCTGGGCGAAGACGGCCGCCAGCGCTCCGTCGTGGTGGCCGCCCCGGCCGACGCCCCGCCGCTGGCACGCATGCAGGGCGCGGCCTACGCCACCGCCATCGCCGAGCGCTTCCGCGACGACGGGCTGCACGTGCTGCTGCTGATGGATTCGCTGACGCGCTACGCCATGGCGCAGCGCGAGATCGCCCTGGCCATCGGCGAGCCGCCCGCGACCAAGGGCTACCCGCCTTCGTGCTTCGCGCGCCTGCCGCAACTGGTGGAGCGCAGCGGCAATGGCCTCAACGGCGTCGGCTCGATCACCGCGTTCTACACGGTGCTCTCCGAAGGCGACGACCAGCAGGACCCGATCGCCGACGCGGCACGCGCCATCCTGGACGGTCACATCGTGCTCTCGCGCACGCTGGCCGAATCGGGCCACTACCCGGCCATCGACATCGAGGCCTCGGCCTCGCGCGTGATGCACAACGTCACCGGCGCCACGCACCTGGAACTGGCCCGGCGCTTCCGCGCGCTGTATTCGCGCTACCAGAAGAGCCGCGACCTGATCCAGCTCGGCGCCTACGTGCCGGGCAGCGACCCGGAGACCGACCGCGCCATCGCCCTGCACCCCCAGATGCAGCGATTTCTTCAACAAGACATGCGCGAAGCTGCTACGCTGGAATCGAGCCTGCAGCAGATGGCGCTGATCCTGCAGGACGACCGCAGCCAGCCGCGCGCCCAGCGCCCTTCCTCTTCTGACCGTTGACCTCCATGACACCGATCCACACCCTGAACAAAGTGGTCGAGCTGGCCGAGAAACGCCGTGACGAAGCGGTGGGCAAGCTGGCGCAGCAGCAACGCGAAATGCAGGCCGCGCAGGACCAGATGAACCAGTTGCAGTCCTACGCGCTGGAAGCGCAGGCACGCTGGACCACCCGCTGCCAGCAGGGCGTGGATGCGCAGTTCCTGTTCCACCACCGCCAGTTCATGCAGAAGATCGACCACGCCATCGCCTTCCAGGAAGGCGTGCTCAGCAGCCGGCAGGAGCTGATCGACAGCTGCCAGCAGCAGGTGATCGCCGCCGAGCGCGACGTGGCCGGCCTGCGCAAATACGCCGAACGCCAGCAGCACGCGCTGCAGCAGCGCGCCCAGCGCCAGGAGCAGAAAGCCACCGACGAGATGGCGCTGTCCATCCACCTGCGCCAGAGCCTCGCGTCCTTTCACGGAGTCCGCCCATGAGCCAGGTCAACGCCTCCTCAGGCTCACCGTCCGCCCACGCCGCCATATCGCCCCACGCCGCAGGCCGGCAGGACGCGCAGCCCGGCCGCCAGAACCTGTTTGCCCAGTTGCTGCTGGGCCTCGGCGCCGACGCGGCCGACCCGAACGGCTGGCTGGGCACAGCCGCCGACCCGGGCCTCGCCGATACCGATCTCGGCAGTCCTGCCAGGGGTCGGGGCAAACGCGCGGCCCCTGCGGGCGACGACGGCAGCGAAACGCCCCTGGCCCTGCTGGGCGCCGGCCTGCCGGGCACAGCCCTCGCACCGACCGGCACCCCCCAGCCCGCCTCCGCGCCCGGTGATACCAACTTGCCCACCGACGGCGGCGAGGCCCTGGCAACAGACACACAGGCGGACAACGCCCTGGCGACACCCGCCGGACCTTCCGGGCGCCAGAGCCCGACCAGCCAGCCGCTGCAGGGCCCCGGCTGGACCGCCACCAACGAACCGCTCAAGGACACCCCACCCGCCACCCCGGACGGCGTCAGCACCGAGCTGCGCTTCGGCGACCCCGCAGCCAGCGGCAACGACGCCACGCGCGCCACAGCAGCGGCGGCCCAGGCGCCACGCGGTCAGCACGGCGCCGCGGTGACGGGCTGGCGCTCGACCGTCATGGACACCGCCACCCTGCAACAGCGGCAGGCCCCTGCCCAGACCACCGCCGTGGCCACCCAGCGCGCCACGACCGAACTCGCCAGCCAGACACCAAGCACCTGGCGCGTCGACAACGGCCTCTGGGTCGACCGGCGTGTGCGCCCCGACGCCAGCGCGGGCCTGACGCCCGAGGGCGCTGCCCCGGTGCCCCTCGCTGTCGGCGGCCTGGCCACCGAATCCGGCGGCCAGCACGGCCAGCCGGGTCACGCTTTCGGCGGCGCCCCCGATCTGGCGGCCGTGGAGGGCACGGCGTCGCGCGACGGCACACAGGCCCCGGACGAACCCGACCTGTTCTCACAGGAGCTGGCCGATGCCGGCGACGCCAGCGCCGAGGCCGACGCGGCCTGG
>NZ_BSPB01000025.1:43026-51277 GCF_030160815.1 Hydrogenophaga electricum
GTGGGCGACGCCGACAGCAGCATCGACATCCAGCTCGCTCTGCAGGGGCAGTCGCTGAGCGTGGATTTCCGCACCGACGACGCCCACGCCCGCGCCAGCCTGGCCCAGCACGCCAGCACCGCGCTGAGCGACCTGCTGCAGCGCAGCGGCATCGCGCTGACCGACGTGTCGGTGGGCGCTCAGGCCCAGGGTCAGGGCTCGTCCGGCCAGGACCGTCCGGGCCGGCCCGCGGCCAACCCCGGCCTGCGCGGCATCTCGGCCACCGAAGGCGGCACGCTCGACAGCGCTCGCGCAACCCCCGCACGGCGCCCCGGCGGCGACAGCGGGCTGGACCTGTTCGTCTGAGCCCCTACCCGGGAATAAGCGCCCGAAAAGGCGCTTATTCCACCAAACGGCCCGGGGGCCGGACTTCAATAATGCTTCCGAATCCAGCACGTTTTGCCGCGTGCCTCGCCCGCCAGTGTGGCGGCACCGATCCGGAGTACCTTCATGTCCGCAGCCCCTGCCTCCGCCGCCGATGCGGCACCGCCCAAGAAGAGCAAGAAGCTGCTGATCATCGTGATCAGCGTGGTGCTGGTGCTGGTACTCGTCGCCGCGGGGGCTTTCGTGCTGCTGCTCAAGCAGAACCACGCCGCCGATGAGGGCGACAACGCCGACACGGCCGAACAGAGCCACGCCGCTGCCACGCCCAAGCGCGACCCCAAAACCCCGCCGACCTTCATGCCCCTGGACAGCATGGTCGTGAACCTGGCCGACGCCGGAGGCAACCGCTTTGCCCAGTTGGGCATCACCTTGCAGCTGAGCGACCCCAAGGCCGCCGAAGAGATCAAGGTCTACATGCCGGCCATCCGCAACGGCATCCTGATCCGCGTGTCGCAGCGCACCTCCGAAGAAATGCTGCGCCCCGACGGCAAGGAAGCGCTGGCGCAGGCCATCACCGCCGAGATCGCCCAGGTCATGGGCTACGACTACGACCCGCCCCCGGCACCCGGCAGCGCAGAAGCCCCCAAGCGCCGCCGTGCCAGCAACAACCCGGTGGAGAGCGTGCTGTTCTCCAGCTTCATCGTCCAGTAACCGCGCTGACGGGAGCCACCATGTCGGAAGCCTTTCTGTCCCAGGCCGAGGTCGATGCCCTTCTCGAAGGTGTCACCGGCGAGAGCCAGCACCTGGAAAAGGACGAAGCGCCCACCGAAGGGGTGCGGGGCTACAACCTGTCCAACCAGGAGCGCATCGTGCGCGGGCGCATGCCCACGCTCGAAGTGGTCAACGAGCGGTTCTCGCGCAACCTGCGCATGGGCCTGTTCAACTTCATCCGGCGCAGCCCCGAAATCACCGTCGGCCCGGTGAAGGCCCAGAAATACAGCGCCTTCCTGCGCGATCTGGTGGTGCCCACCAATTTCAACGTCATGTCGGTGCGGCCCCTGCGCGGCAACGGCCTGGTGGTGTGCGAACCGACCCTGCTGTTCAGCGTCATCGACAGCCTGTTCGGCGGCAATGGCAAGTTCCACACCCGCATCGAAGGGCGCGACTTCTCGCCCACCGAACAGCGCGTGATCATGCGCCTGGTCGAGGTGATCTCCGAGGAATACAAGAAGGCCTGGGCCGGCGTCTACCCGCTGGAGCTGCACTACCAGCGCTCCGAGATGCAGCCGCAGTTCGCCACCGTGGCCACCCCGAGCGAGATCGTCGTCAGCACCAGCTTCACGCTGGAGATCGGCGACCTCACCGGCGCCATGCACATCTGCATTCCGTACGCCACGCTGGAGCCGATCCGCGACGTGCTGTATTCCACCGTCCAGGGCGACGCCATGGAGGTGGACCGGCGCTGGGTCCGCGTGCTCAGCCACGAGATCCAGGCGGCCGAACTGGCCCTGGTGGCCGAACTGGCACGCACCGACGCCACCGTCGAAGAACTGCTGGCCATGCAGGTCGGCGACTTCATCGAACTCGACCGCCTGCCCACCATCCAGGCCAAGGTGGAAGGCGTGCCCCTGTTCGAGTGCCAGTACGGCACGCACAAGGGCAAATATGCGCTGCGCATCGAACGGAAGCTGCGCGGCACCGACATGAACTGGCTGGGAGATTCCTATGGCAGCTGACAACCCCGCGTCCTCGAACCAGGACGCTATCGCCGACGAATGGGCCCAGGCGCTGGAAGAGCAGGCCCAGGCCGACCGCAGCGCGGAAGAGGAACACGCACCCGCGTTCGAGACCGTCAACGCCCCGAGCAAGCCCGGGAGCGGCCAGAGCGCGGTCAACGACATCCAGATGGTGCTGGACATCCCGGTTCAGCTCTCGGTGGAGCTGGGCCGCGTGAAGGTGCCGATCAAGTACATCCTGCAACTGGCGCAAGGCTCCATCGTCGAACTCGACGCGCTGGCCGGCGAGCCCATGGACGTGCTGGTCAACGGCTACCTCATCGCCCAGGGCGAGGTCGTGGTGGTGAACGAGAAGTTCGGCATCCGCCTCACCGACATCGTCACCCCGTCCGAACGCATGCGCCGCGTCAGCCGCGGCGCCTGACCCGGGCTTTCCCATGAGCTTCCAGAACGCCCTGCCCGCGCTTGGCCTGCTGCTGATCATGGTCCTCGTGGCCGTGGCGCTGCAGCGCTGGCGCCGCCACCTGCCGTCGCTGGCGCGCCACCAGGGCCCGCCGATGCAGGTGCTCGGCAGCCTGGCGCTCGGACCGCAGCAGCGCGTCGTCGCGCTGCAGGTCGGCGAAGGCGAGCAGCGCCAATGCCTGCTGCTGGGCGTGACCCCGTCGCAGATCAGCGCCCTGCAGACCCTACCCTGCGCTCCCGAAACCGGCCTGCCCGACACCGACGCCCCTGCGGCCGGCGACGGATTTGCGCCCTTGCTGGCCCGGTTCCGGAAACCCGCCGATGACCACCACTGACGCCCCCGCCGCCCGCCGCCGCAGGTGGCTGCCCGCCGCCCTCGTGCTGGCCGCCCTGGCCGCAGCCGTTGCGCCCGCGTTCGCCCAGGGCACCGCGCCGGCCGGCGCAGGCGCCTCGCTGCCCCTGCTGGTCGGGCAAGGCGCGGGCAGCACCAGCTATTCGGTGCCGATCCAGACGCTGCTGTTCTTCACCGCGCTGTCCTTCCTGCCGGCCGTGCTGCTGATGATGACGGGCTTCACCCGCATCGTCATCGTGCTCTCGCTGCTGCGCCAGGCCCTGGGCACACAGTCGGCGCCGCCCAACCAGGTGGTGGTGGGCCTGTCGCTGTTCCTGACGCTGTTCGTCATGGGCCCCACGCTGGACCGCGTCTACAACGACGCCTACGCGCCCTTCAGCGCGAACCAGATCACCTTCGAGCAGGCCCTCGAACGCGGCCAGGCGCCCATGCGCACCTTCATGCTCAAGCAGACCCGCCAGTCCGACTTCGAACTGTTCGCCAAGCTGGCCCAGTTGCCGGCCGACGTGAAGGCCGAGGACGCGCCGTTCCGGGTGCTGGTGCCGGCCTTCGTGACCAGCGAGCTCAAGACCGCGTTCCAGATCGGCTTCATGATCTTCATCCCCTTCCTGGTCATCGACATGGTGGTGGCCAGCGTGCTCATGTCGCTGGGCATGATGATGCTCTCGCCCGTGCTGGTGGCGCTGCCGTTCAAGCTCATGCTGTTCGTGCTCGCCGATGGCTGGAACCTGCTCATCGGCTCGCTCGCCGCGTCGTTCGCCACCTAGGACCACCATGGACCCGCAAGCCGCCCTGACCCTGGGCCAGAAAGCCCTGTTCCTGATCCTCACCGTGGCCGCCCCGGTGCTGGTGACCGTGCTCGCGGTCGGCCTGCTGGTCAGCATCTTCCAGGCCGTCACCCAGATCCACGAAGCCACCCTGTCCTTCGTGCCCAAGCTGATCGCGGCCATCGCCGTGTTCGCCATGACCGGCCCTTGGATGCTCACCACCCTGGTGGAGTTCATCCGCAGCACCATCCTGTCGATCCCGCAGTACGCGATCTGACCGCAGGCCGCCGGGCACGCACCATGATGACCTTCACCGAAGCCCAGATCATGGCCTGGGTATCGCCGGTCTTCTGGCCCTTCCTGCGCGTGCTGGCGGTGTTCTCCAGCGCCCCCATCTTTTCCGCCCGCTCGGTGCCGGTGCGCACCCGCGTGGCGCTGGCCTTCCTCATCGCCTTCTGCGCTCAGGCCGGCCTGAGCGACCAGCCCGTGGTCGGCTTCAACGACGCGCAGGCGCTGCCCGTGGCCGTGCAGCAGGTGGTGATCGGGCTGGCCATCGGGCTGGCGGTACGCATCGTCTTCGCAGCGGTGGAAGTGGCCGGCGAACTCATCGGCCTGCAGATGGGCCTGAACCTGGCCGGCTTCTTCGACCCCGCCACCAACAGCCAGACCAGCGCCGTCGGCCGCTTCTTCGGCAACATGACCATGCTGCTGTTCGTGGTGATCAACGGCCATCTGCTGGTGCTGCAGGCGGTGGTGGCCAGCTTCGACACCTTCCCCGTGGGCACCGGCGCGCTCGAAGCGGTGGCCCGCATGCGCCTGCACGAGCTGGGCACCGTGGTGTTCCGCTACGGCCTGTGGATTGCGCTGCCGATGATCGGCATGCTGCTGTTCCTCAACATCATCCTGGGCTTCGTCTCGCGCGTGGCGCCGCAGATGAATGCCTTCGCCATCGGCTTCCCGCTCACGCTCTCCGTCGGCCTGGTGGGCATCGCGGCCACGCTGCCGATGCTGGAGGTGCCGGTGGTGGCACTGCTGAAGGTGGCCACCGACCTGTTCATGGGCGGGTGAAATGGCCCCCGCGCTCCGCCGCTGACGCGGGTCGCTGCCCCCCGAGGGGGTACGAATCCAGCTTGGGGCGGCCCGGCGCTGGATTCAAGGCCCCCGCGCTCCGCCGCTGACGCGGGTCGCTGCCGCCAACCCCGTCATGCCCGCGCAGGCGGGCATCCAGGCGGCTGCCGCCACCGGGGCGCTGGCTATACCAACCCGTTGCGGATGGCGTACACCGTGAGTTCGGCGTTGTTCGACAGGTGCAGCTTCTCCAGCACCCGGGCCCGGTAGACGCTGACCGTCTTGGGACTGAGCATCAGTTCTTCAGCGATGTCCGAGAGCTTCTTGCCCGAGGCGATCTTCTGCAGCGTCTGCAGCTCGCGCTCGGACAGGCTGGCGTGCAGTTCCTGGTCTTCCGGGGCGTTGAGGCTGTCGACCAGCATTTCCGCCACCGCCGGCGTCACGTACTTGCGACCCTGATGGATGGTGCGAATGGCCGCGATCAGTTCCTGCGGCTCGCTGGCCTTGTTCAGGTAGCCGCGCGCGCCGGCGCGCAGGCAGCGAATGGCGTACTGGTCTTCGGGGTACATCGAGACCACCAGCACCTTCACCGGCGAGCCCTCCTCGCGCAGCGCGGTGAGCACCTCCAGCCCGCCCCGACCCGGCATGTTCAGGTCCAGCACCAGCACATCGGTGGGCACGCGGCGCATGATTTCGCGCAACTCCGGATAGCTACCGGCTTCGCCCACCACCTGAATGTCCACGGCCTCCGCGATGGTGTCGCGAATGCCGCGCCGCACCATGGCGTGGTCGTCACACAACGTGACACGGATCATGCGTTGCCTTCCTTGATCTGCATAGGTTCTTCTTCCGAATCGTCTTCGCCGGTCACAGCGCGGGCCTCGGGGGTCAGGGGCACCGACAGGATGACCGACGTGCCGCGCGGGCCGGAGCTGACGTCGAGCCAGCCATCCACCTTGTGCGCACGCTCATGCAGGCCCAGCAGCCCGAAGGATTTGGCCTTGCGCCGCTCCTGCTCGGTCATGCCGCGGCCGTTGTCGCTCACCTCCAGCGTCAGCACCCCTTCGCGGTCGCTGAGGTCGATCTCCACACTGCTGGCCATCGCGTGTTTGGCGACATTGGTCAGCGCCTCCTGCGCCGTCCGGTAGGCCACGAGCTGCACGTCGCGCGGCACGTCCAGGGTTTCCGAAGACGTGCGCACGCCCACCCGCAGGCCCGTGCGCCGCTCGAAATTCGTGCCCAGCCACTGCACCGCCGCCACCAGCCCCTGGTCGAGGATGGGTGGGCGCAGGTTCATCATGATGCGCTGGCTGGCTTCCAGCGCGTGGCGCAGCATCTCCAGCGCCGTGTCCATGTGCTGCTTGAGGTCCGGATCGGTGGTGCGCCGCGCCACCCACGACAGGTCCAGCCGCACGGCCGCCAGCGCGCCGCCGATGTCGTCGTGGATCTCGCGTGCGATGTCGGCACGCTCGCGTTCGATGCTGGTCTGCAAGTGTTCCGCCAGCTCGCCCAGGCGGCGCTGCGATGCCGCCAGTTCGGCGTCGGAGCGGGTGCGGGCCTGCCGCGCGCGGCTGACCTCGATGGCCCGCTCGATCACGTGGGCCAGGCGGGTCATGTTGTCCTTGAGCAGGTAATCGCTGATGCCGCGGTGCATGGCCTCCACCGCCGCGGCCTCGCCGATCGCGCCGGACAGCACCACGAAAGGCAGCGGCTGCGCGCGCTGGCGCACCAGTTCCCAGGCGTCGAGGCCGGTAAAACCCGGCAGGTGGTAGTCGGCCAGCACGATGTCGTGGTGGCCGTGGTCGAGTTCGCGCTCGAAATCGGGCAGGGTATCCACCAGGGTCAGCTCGCAGGCCACGTGGCTGCGCTGCAGCGCGAACTTCACCAGCGCGTGGTCGACACGGGAATCCTCCAGGTGCAGGATGCGGATGACGTGGGCAGTCTGGAATTCCGGCAAAGCACTCATGGACATGGGCATCGAGGCGACCAGTGGCGCTGTTCGGCGCAAAAAGGTGCTGAATTTGCGGTGTTATTAGCCGATATAGGCGTCAGGGGATGCCGAAAATTGTAAGTGCGCAAGGCTCCGGCCCCCAGCCCTTCATCGAGTGCCACCCATGGAACAGCCTCCGAACCAGCCCACCCTGGCCCTGCCCGTGCAGGCCGTGGCCGATCTCCAGGATGCCCTGCTCATGGCCATGACCGACCTGCAGCGGCTTGAAGGCCTGCTCGACCACGCCACCGGCAATCTGCTGGAACGCTTCAGTACCGCCAACCGGGCCCTGGCGCAATTGGCCCGCCACGACGACCAGGAGTTGCAGCAGATTCGCCAGACCCTGCACCAGGCGGTGACCGAATTGCAGTTTCACGACATGGCCACCCAGTTGATCACCCACACCGGCAAGGTGCTGCAAGGCTGCGCCTGGCGGCTGGCCGACGAGGCGATGGAACCGGAAGAGGACGAAATCCCCCTGTGCCTCAACCCGATGCCCGACCGCCCCAGCCCGGTCACCCAGGGCGAGATGGACGCCGGCTCCGTGGAGCTGTTTTAAAGGCCCGGGCAGCGGCTGCCGATAAGTACGGAATACGGAGTACACCATGCGATCGATTCTTGCCGTCGACGATTCGGCTTCCATGCGGAAGATGGTTTCGTTCACGCTCACCGGCGCCGGTTTTCACGTCGTGGAGGCGGTTGACGGACAGGATGCCCTGGAAAAGGCCCAGACCCACGCCATCGACCTGGTGCTGACCGACCAGAACATGCCCCGCCTGGACGGTCTGGGGCTGACACGCAAGCTGCGTGAACAGCCGAAATTCCAGTCCACCCCCATCCTCATCCTGACCACCGAATCGAGCGACCAGATGAAACAGGCGGGCCGCGCCGCCGGTGCCACCGGCTGGCTGGTCAAGCCGTTCGATCCGGGCCGCCTGATCGAGGTCATTCACAAAGTCATCCGATGACGCACCGGCACCGGTAGCAGGAGACACCCATGGGTGACATGATGAACGAGAGCCAAAACCTGGGCGGCAACATCGACCTGACCCAGTTCTACCAAATCTTCTTCGAAGAGGCGGGCGAAAACCTGGAGCAGATGGAGCAGATGCTCCTGGCGCTCAACCTGGAGGCCGCCGACGACGAAGAG
Source organism: Hydrogenophaga electricum (assembly GCF_030160815.1). Taxonomy (NCBI): domain Bacteria; kingdom Pseudomonadati; phylum Pseudomonadota; class Betaproteobacteria; order Burkholderiales; family Comamonadaceae; genus Hydrogenophaga; species Hydrogenophaga electricum. The sequence continues at coordinate 50,915 of NZ_BSPB01000025.1, forward strand.
CTCAACGCGATCTTCCGCTGCGCGCACTCCATCAAGGGCGGCGCGGCCACGTTCGGCTTTGCCGACGTCGCCGAGCTCACGCACCGCATGGAGTCCCTGCTGGACAAATTGCGGCGCCACGAGCTGCAGCCCACGGCCCCCATGGTGGACGTGCTGCTCGAATCCTCCGACGCGCTCAAGCTGCTGCTGGCCCGCCACGCGGGGCAGGCGGTGGACCCGCCGGCCACCGCCTCGCTGGTCGACCGCATCTACGCCCTCACCCACGCCGAAGGCACCGCGGCGCCTGCCCCGGCCGCGGTGGTGGCCACACCACCACCGGCGCCCGTGGCGGCCCCCGAACCACCGCCCCCGGCCGCTGCCCCG
>NZ_BSPB01000026.1:0-49180 GCF_030160815.1 Hydrogenophaga electricum
GTGCGGCCGGCGCCGGGGGTGCGGCCACGGCGGTTTCGGCAGGGCGGGGAGCTGGCGGCGGCGCCACCGGGGTGGCGCAGGCGGCGAGCAGCGTCAGCGAGAGAAGGCAGACGGCGCGGGGCAGGGGGGCAGCGCGCGGCGAAGGCGGCTGCCAGGGGTCAGTTTGCATGGGGCAGTTCGATGCGGAAATGGGCGCCGGGGCCGCCGGGCAACAGGTCGATGCGGCCTCCGTGGGCCAGAATGTACTCGTGCACGATCGACAGCCCGATGCCAGAGCCTTTGACCGCATCGGCTGGCTGGCGTTCTCCCCGGTAGAACGGTTCGAAGATGCGTTCGCGGTCTGCCGGCGCGACGCCGGGGCCCTGGTCCTGCACGTCGATCAGCACCCGGCCGGGCTGGCGGGAGAGCGAAAGCCGCACCGTGGCGCCGGAGGGCGAGAAACGGATGGCGTTGGACAGCAGGTTGCCCAGTGCCGAGGCCAGCTTGTCGCGGTCCACCGGCAGCGAAATCGCCGGTCCATCGACCTGCACGTCCAGCTGGTGCGTCTGCCAGCGCAGGCGCTGGGCCTCGACCTGGGTTTCCAGCAGGGCCCGCAGATCGGTCATTTCGCGGTTCAGCTGGCGCGCCTCGAAGGCGGCCGCGTTGAAGCGCAGCAGGGTTTCGATCTGGTGTTGCAGGGCCTGGGTGTTGCCCTGCAGGATGCGCACCACCTCGGCCTGATCGGCGTTGAGTTCGCCGGCGATGCCATCGCCCAGCACGGCCACGCCTTCGTGCAGCGAGGCCAGCGGCGTCTTGAGTTCGTGCGACACATGCCGCAGGAAGCGCGCCTTGTCGGCTTCGAGCTCGGTCAGGCGCAGGCGCAGCCATTCCAGTTGCTGGCCCACGCTGCGGATGTCCGGCGGGCCGGGAATGTCGATCGGTTCGCCCAGGCGGTTTTCGCCCAGCCCGACAATCGCCTTCTCCAGCCGGCGCAGCGGGCGCGTCAGCCAGATGCCGAAACCCACGGCCAGGGCGGCGGCCAGCAGGATCGAGCCGATCACCTGCACCGCCAGTTGCTGGCGGTTGCGCTCGAAGCGCGCCTGCAGGGCCGCGTTGCGGCCGCCAATGATGGCCTGCACCTTCTGGGCGATGGCGCCGCTGTGCATGTCGAGTTCGCGGAAGGCGCGAGCAACCTCGCGTTCGCGCTCCAGGGCGGTTTCGGGAGGGCCGTCGAGCAGGGCGGCAATGTCGTCGAGCTGCCGTTGCCAGGCGGTGGCGAGTTCCGGTGGCAGCTCGTTGTCCTTGAGGCGCACCAGAATGCCGCGCGCCAGCACGGCCGCTTCTTCGAAGCGCTGGCGCAACTGGGCGTCGCGCAGCACCAGCGACTGGCGCGCGGCGCGTTCCATGGCCACGCTGCGCTCGGCCAGCGACTGGGCGGCGGTGCTCAGCTCGATGGCCTGGGTGGCCCCGTCACGGCTTTGCGCCATGAGGTTTTCCAGCGTGAACAGCGCCCGCAGCGCGGTGGCGCCGAGCAGCGATCCGATCAGCAGGAACGCCACCAGCAGCAGTTGCGGAAACGAAAACCGGAAATTCACGGGCGCAATCCCGCCACGCTGCGCGCGCGCTCAAGAGGGCGATGCGGGTGGCCTGGCGAAACCGCCTTCACCGCATTCGCGGCCAAGGCGCGTGCGCCGGAGACAGGTGGGCGTTTCATCTCACTGCACCAGGACGTCACCTCGGAGCGAGTGCGGCAGCGCCTGGGTGATCTTCACATCGATCATCTGGCCGACCAGGCGCGCGCCGTTCGGGCCCCCGTCGAAGTTGACGATGCGGTTGCACTCGGTGCGGCCCATCAGCTCGGCGGCGCCGTCCTTGCCCGGCCGGCGCGACGGTCCTTCGACCAGAATGCGCTGCACCGTGCCTTCGCGGCTGGCGCTGATGCGGCGCACGTTTTCCTCGATGGTGGCCTGCAGGTGCTGCAGGCGCTGGAGCTTGACGGCGTGCGGCGTGTCGTCGGGCAGGTTGGCCGCCGGTGTGCCGGGGCGCGGGCTGAAGATGAAGCTGAAGCTGCTGTCGTAGCCGACGTCGGTGATCAGCTTCATCATCTTCTGGAAGTCTTCTTCCGTCTCGCCGGGGAAGCCGACGATGAAGTCGCTGCTCATGGCAATGTCGGGCCGGATCGCTCGCAGCTTGCGGATCGTGCTCTTGTATTCCATGGCGGTGTAGCCGCGCTTCATCGCCATCAGGATGCGATCGCTGCCGTGCTGCACCGGCAGGTGCAGATGGCTCACCAGCTTGGGCACCTTGGCGTAGGCCTCGATCAGGCGCGGCGTGAACTCGTTGGGGTGGCTGGTGGTGTAACGGATGCGTTCGATGCCCGGGATGTCGGCCACGTACTCGATCAGCATCGCGAAGTCGGCGATCTCGGCCGTGTCGCCCATGGCGCCGCGGTAGGCGTTGACGTTCTGGCCCAGCAGCGTCACCTCCTTGACGCCCTGGTCGGCCAGGCCGGCCACTTCCACCAGCACGTCCTCGAACGGGCGGCTGACCTCTTCACCGCGTGTGTAGGGCACCACGCAGTAGCTGCAGTACTTGCTGCAACCTTCCATGATGGAGACGAAGGCCGAGGCGCCTTCCACGCGCGCGGGCGGCAGGTGGTCGAACTTCTCGATCTCGGGGAAAGAGATGTCCACCTGCGGCTGGCTCAACCGGTCGCGCGCCTTGAGCATCTCGGGCAGGCGGTGCAGGGTCTGCGGGCCGAACACCACGTCCACGAAGGGCGCGCGCTTGATGATCTCGGCGCCTTCCTGGCTGGCGACGCAGCCACCGACGCCGATCAGCACGCCCTTTTTCTTGAGGTGCTTGACGCGGCCGAGGTCGGAAAACACCTTCTCCTGCGCCTTTTCGCGCACCGAACAGGTGTTGAACAGGATCAGGTCCGCCTCTTCGGGGTCCTGGGTTTTTTCGAAGCCTTCGGCGGCGCCGAGCACGTCGGCCATCTTGTCCGAGTCGTACTCGTTCATCTGGCAGCCAAACGTCTTGATGTAGACCTTCTTGCTCATGGGGTGGTTTTCCAATGGCCCCCGGCCGCGCGGTGGTGGCGCTTGCTGGCGGGAGGTTGCCCCGAGGCCGGCCGGGCCGGTACCCGGGTGCGTCGGGGGCGGGTTTTCGGGGGGGCGGTTATTCGCCAGCGCGGGCGCGCTTTTCGGCGGCTTCGGCGTCGGTCAGCACCCAGACTTCGTGCACCAGACCGTGGGCTTCCACGGTGTAGTTGACAGTCAACTCCTGATTGACCAGGGTGGACGACAGCAACAGGGTGTTGTTCGGGCCCTTGATGCGGGCGCCGGGCGAGAGGCGGGCGGCCTGGCCGTCGATCGTGATCGCCGGCGGTTGCGTCACCACCAGGGTGCCGCGCCAGGCGTTGGCGGGAAAGTCGCGCACGGCCTGGGCCGATGCGCTGGTGGCCAGGGCCGCCAGCGCGGCGGCGACCAGCAGGCCGGCAAGGCGCGGGGCGTGTCGGGATGGCGTGGGGCAGCGGTTCATGGTGTAGATCCAGAGGCTGTGAAAGGCCGTCCGGGCGGCGGCCAAAGGAAGCGCAATTGTCTCACGCGGCCCGGCGCGTGCTGAGTCTCACTTCCAGCGCACGGGCTCCAGATGCACGCTGCCCAGCGGGCTGGACAGGGTCAGTGCACCGTCCTGGATCAGCGCCTGCAGCTGCATGCTGCGCTCGGCCAGCGACACCAGCGCCTGGGCCTGCTCGGCCGGCAGGCGCCAGACCTGGAGCTTGTCCAGCCGCGTGAGCTTGGTTTCGATGCCACGCCACCAGACCTCGGCCGCGTGCCCGAAGGCGTAGACGATGACCGCGTCGGACTGGCTGCAGGCCTTGGCCAGCGGCTTGTCTTCAGGCTGGCCGACCTCGATCCACAGGCGTTTGCGGCCGGTGAAGTCGGTCAGGTGGGCATCGGGGTCGGACGGGTCGCTGAGCCCGGTGCCGAAGGCCAGCGTGCCGTCGCCACCGCAGGTGTCCTGCAGTTCGTGTGCTTGCAGCGCCAGCGCCACGAGGCGCACCATCATGCGCTCGTCGGTCTCGCTCGGGTGGCGGGCCAGGGTGAGCGCGTGGTCGGCGTAGTAGCCGTGGTCGATGTCGGCGATCGACAGCTGCGCCTTGAAGATGGTGGATTTGAGGGCCATGGTCGCTCCGGTGTCGCAAGAAAGCCGGGCAAGAAAAAACCCCTGAAAACGGCGTCTTCAGGGGTTTCTTGTCTGGTGGCGATAGGTGGACTTGAACCACCGACATCAGCATTATGAATGCTGCGCTCTAACCAACTGAGCTATATCGCCGAAAGACGCGCATTATAGCCAGTTTTTTGGCGCGCGCTCAAGCATGTTTGAACACGGCCGCCCGCTTGTTCACGAACGCGTCCATGCCTTCCTTCTGGTCGGCGGTGGCGAACAGGGCGTGGAACAGGCGCCGCTCGAACATCACGCCGTCCGAGAGGCCGCTTTCAAACGCGCGGTTGACCGATTCCTTGGCGGCCATCACGGCCAGCTGCGAGAAGTCGCAGATCTGCAGGGCGGCGCCCAGGGCTTCGTCCATCAGCTTGTCCAGCGGCACCACGCGGCTGACCAGGCCGGCGCGTTCGGCTTCGCTGGCGTCCATCATGCGGCCGGTGAGCGCCATGTCCATGGCCTTGGCCTTGCCCACCGCGCGCGGCAGGCGCTGCGTGCCACCGGCGCCGGGGATGATGCCCAGCTTGATCTCGGGCTGGCCGAACTTGGCGTTGTCGGCGGCGATGATGAAGTCGCACATCATCGCCAGCTCGCAGCCGCCGCCCAGGGCGAAGCCGCTCACGGCGGCAATCACCGGCTTGCGCACGCTGCGGATGGTTTCCCAGTTGCGGGTGATGTAGTCGCCCTTGTAGACGTCCGAGAAGGTGTAGGTGGCCATGGCGCCGATGTCGGCACCGGCGGCAAAGGCTTTTTCGCTGCCGGTGACGATCATGCAGCCGATGTTCTCGTCGGCGTCGAAGGCCTTGAGCGCGGCGCCCAGCTCGTCCATGAGCTGGTTGTTCAGCGCGTTGAGCTGTTTGGGGCGGTTCAGGGTCACGATGCCCACGCGGCCCTCGGTGCGCACGGTGATCAGTTCGGGGGAGGTGGTCTCGCTCATGGTGTCCTCGGTGGGTGGGGATGATTGACGTAAACGTCAACTATAGCTGCCCGTTTGGCGGGGGGATGTCTCAGGGAAAACATTAGCCGACCGATTGGTCGGTCAATGGTAGATTGGCACATTCCCTTCGAACCACGCCGCCGGGTACGGTGGCCCAGGAGACCCCTTTTCATGAACACCCCCGCTCCGGGCGGTACCGTGCTGTACGAAGCACGCGGTGCCGTCGCCCTGCTCACGCTCAACCGGCCCGATGCCCTCAACAGCTTCACCCGGCAGATGCACCGCGACCTCTGGGCGGCGCTGGACCGCGCCGAAGCCGATCCGGCCATCCGCGCGGCGGTCCTCACCGGCGCCGGGCGCGGGTTCTGTGCTGGCGCCGATCTGGCCGAGTTCGACTTCGAGCCCGGGCCCGATCTGGTGCAGCGGGCCGACCCCGGGCCGGTGATCGACCAGGCCTTCAACCCCACGGCGCGGCGCATCCAGTCGCTGCGGTTCCCGGTGGTGGCGGCGGTCAACGGGGTGGCGGCCGGCGCCGGCGTTTCGCTGGCCATGACCTGTGACATCGCCATCGCGGCGCCGGGTGCCGGTTTCATCCAGGCCTTCAGCAAGATCGGCCTGATCCCCGATGCCGGCGGCAGCTGGTTCCTGGTCGAGCGGCTGGGGCTGGCGCGCGCCATGGCGCTGGCGATGACGGGCGACAAGCTGCCCGCGCAGCAGGCAAAGGAGTGGGGCCTGATCTGGGACGTGCAGGACGATCCGCTGGCCGCCGCGCTGGCGATGGCCGAGCGCCTGGCGGTGATGCCGACCCAGGCCCTGGTGGCCACGCGCGCGCTGCTGCGTGACGCGTCCACGCGCACGCTGGACGCGCAGCTCGATGCCGAGCGCGACACGCAATCGGCGCTGGGCCGCACGCACGACTACATCGAAGGCGTGATGGCGTTCCGCGAAAAGCGCGGCCCGCGGTTCAAGGGGCAATGACATGAGCCCGGAAGAACGCGCCCGGCAAGTCGGTGACACCATGTTCGCGGCCGACGTGGCGGCGCGCGAAACCATGGGCATTCAGATCGTGAGCGTCGAGCCCGGCCGCGCCGTGCTGCGCATGGGGGTCCAGCCGCTGCACCTCAACGGGCATCGGATCTGCCACGGTGGCTTCATCTTCACCTTGGCCGACACCACCTTTGCCTACGCCTGCAACAGCTACAACCGCAACGCGGTGGCGGCGGGCTGCAGCATTGAGTTTCTCAAGCCCGGTCTGGAAGGTGACGTGCTGACCTGCGAGGGCGCCGAGCAGGTGCTGCAGGGCCGGCATGGCATCTACGACATGCGGGTCACCAACCAGAACGGCGAGGTGGTGGCCGTGTTCCGCGGCAAGAGCGCGGTGATTCCCGGCCAGGTGTTTCCGGAGGAGCCGTGCGCATGAACCCCTTTCCGCTCGAACCCATCGAAAAGGCCAGCGTCGACGAACTGCGGGGCCTGCAACTCAAGCGCCTGCAGGCCACCCTGCGCCACGCCTACCGGAACTCTCCGGTCTACCGCCGCAAGTTCGACGAAGCCGGCGTGCACCCGGACGATTGCAAGTCGCTGGCCGATCTGGCCAAGTTCCCGTTCACCACCAAGCAGGACCTGCGCGACAGCTACCCGTTCGGCATGTTCGCGGTACCGCGCGCGCAGTGCGCGCGCATTCACGCCAGCAGCGGCACCACCGGCAAGCCGACCGTGGTGGGCTACACGCTGCGCGACATCGACACCTGGGCGACGGTGATGGCGCGCAGCATCCGGGCCAGCGGCGCCAAGCCCGGCGACATGGTGCACGTGAGCTACGGCTACGGGCTGTTCACCGGCGGCCTGGGCGCGCACTACGGCGCCGAGAAGCTGGGCCTGACCGTGGTCCCGTTCGGCGGCGGGCAGACCGAGCGCCAGGTGCAGCTGATCCAGGACTTCCGGCCCGACATCATCATGGTCACGCCCAGCTACATGCTGGCCATCGCCGACGAATTCGAGCGCCAGGGGCGGGACCCGCGCGAGAGCAGCGTGCGCCTCGGCATCTTCGGTGCCGAGCCCTGGACCAACGACATGCGCGTGGCGATCGAGGCGCGCATGGACATCGACGCGGTCGACATCTACGGCCTGTCCGAGGTGATGGGGCCGGGCGTGGCCAACGAGTGCGTCGAGACCAAGGACGGCCCGACGATCTGGGAAGACCATTTCTATCCCGAGATCATCCACCCCGAAACGGGCGAACCGGTGGCCGACGGCGAGATGGGCGAGCTGGTGTTCACCAGCCTCACGAAAGAGGCGCTGCCCATCATCCGCTATCGCACGCGCGACCTCACGCGCCTGCTGCCCGGCACGGCGCGCACCATGCGCCGGATGGAAAAGATCACCGGCCGCAGCGACGACATGATGATCGTGCGCGGCGTCAACGTGTTCCCGACGCAGATCGAAGAACTGATCCTCCGGCGCCCGGAACTGACCGCGCACTACCAGTGCCTGTTGCGCCGCGATGGGCACATGGACGAGCTGACCGTGGCGGTCGAGACCCGGCCGGGCCTGTCACCCGACAGCCTGGAGGCGCGCGCGGCGGCCGAGCTGCTGCGGCACGAGATCAAGGTCTATGTCGGCAGCAGCGTCGAGGTCGCGTTGCGGCCCGAAGGCGGCGTGGAGCGCAGCCAGGGCAAGGCCAAGCGGGTGCTGGACCTGCGCCACGGCTGAGGCGCCGCGACGGCGTGCGGCTCAGGGGGCCAGCCAGGCCTGCAGGCGCTGGGCGTCGGCCGGGCCTACCCGCAGCGCCTGCACAGGTTCTTCAGGCCAGACCAGCTCGCAGCGCAGCAGGCGGCGGTCGCGCGCGACGATCGCGGTGCAGCGCCGCCGAGCGCCGAGCAGCAGGGGCAGCTCGTCGAGTTTGCGGATCTGCCAGGCTTCGGCGGGCTGGCCGCGCCGCGGCGGCGGTATCTCGATGCCCAGCCATTCGTCGCCAGCCGCCAGCCCGGCCGCTTCGGCCGCGCCACCGCGCAACACGGTCTTGATGGTGATGCCGCCGGATTCGCTCACGCGCAGCCCCAGTTGCTGCGCCAGCGGCGCCTTGTCGCGGTCCACGCTGGCGCCTTGCGCGCGCAGCAGCTCGGTCAGCGGCAGGTCGTCGGTGCCGTGCACCCAGTCGCGCAATTCGCGGGCGAAGCTGCGGCCGCCGACCGCGCGCAGCGCCCGGGCAATGTCGGCCTCGCGCACCGGGCCCCCGGCACAGGCGGCCCACAGGTGCCGCATCACGTCGTCCAGCGAGCCGGTGCCGGCCGCGCGCAGCGTGAGGTCCAGGCACAGCGCCACCAGCGCTCCCTTGGTGTAGTAGCTGACGGTGGCGTTGGGCGTGTTTTCGCCGACGCGGTAGTACTTGATCCAGGCGTCGAAGCTGGCCTGCGCCACGCTCTGCAGGTGGCGTCCCGGCGTCTGGAGCACCTGGTTGGCGGTCTTGGTGACCAGTTGCAGGTAGGCGAGGTTGTCGATCAGGCCCGCGCGGCGCAGGAACAGGTCGTCGTAATAGCTGGTGAAGCCTTCGAAGAACCACAGCAGCTCGGTGTAGTTCTCGTGCGCGTAGTCGTAGGGGGCGAACTCGGCCGGCCGCAGGCGCTTGACGTTCCAGGTGTGGAAGTACTCGTGGCTGATCAGCCCGAGCAGCGTGGTGTAGCCGTCAGCGGCCTTGAGCGGGGTGGTGGCCCGCGCAGCGGCGGAGCGTGGGGGCAAATCCGCCCTCTGGCAGATCAGGGCGGTGCTGTTGCGGTGTTCCAGGCCGCCGTAGCCGTCGGCGCTGGCGTGCAGCATGAACACGTAGTGGGTGAAGGGCGGTGCCTGGTCGCCATGCCAGAAGCGGATCTGCGCTTCACAGAGGCGGCGCGTGTCGGCCAGCAGCCGTTCGCCGTCGAAGCCCGCGCCGGCACCGCTGACCACGAAGCGGTGGGGCACGCCGCAGGCTTCGAAATCGCCTTGCCAGAAGGTGCCCAGCTCGACCGGGCAGTCGGCCAGCTCGTCGTAGTCGGCTGCCCGGTAGCGCCCACGGCCGTCGGCATCGGCCTGCTCGGGGCTCAGGCCCGTGGCGACGCGCCAGCCGGCCGGCAGATCGTCGGCGGCCAGCGTCAGCGTGTGGGGCTGTGCGGTCTGGCCCGCGACCCGCAGGCACAGGCTGGTGCTGTTGAAGAAGCCGCGCGTGGCGTCGAGAAAGGCGGTGCGCACCGAGGCGTCGAAGGCGTAGACCTCGTAGCGCAGTTCCAGCGGCTGACCGGCTTGGGCATCGATCTGCCAGCTGTGTTTGTCGAGCTGGCGCACCGCCACGGCCTGTCCACCCTGGGTGGCTTGGAGGTTCTGCAGGTGCTGCGAAAACTCGCGCACCAGGTAGCTGCCCGGGATCCAGACCGGCAGCGACACGCGCTGGCGCGCACTGGGGTGGTGAATGGTCAGCGTGAGCGCGAACAGGTGTCGGTGCGGATCGGGGATGGCCACGCGCAGGTGCACGCCGGCCGGCGTTTCGGCCGGGCGGGCGGCGCGTTTCGGGCGGGCGGGACGGGCAGGGGGGCGGGTGGTGGTCATCGGGTCGGGGCGGTCAGAGCGCACCGGCTCCGACGAAGCAGCACAGCGCCGCCACCGCAGACAGGCGGAAGCGCAGGGTCAGCCAGGCTTGCAGCCCGGCACGGGGATAGAGCGTGCGATCGGCCAGATAGCACAGCACGAACAGGAAGCCCAGCCAGGCCAGGCCCGCGAACGGGGGCATGAGGATGCCGGGCCAGGCCAGCAGCGGTGGCACGATGCCCCAGAGGAAATGGGGGCGGCAGGGATGGCGCGGGGGCACGCCGGCGTCCGGATGGCCGAGCGCGTGCCAGCCGATGCCCCAGTGGATGCCGCCCAGGAACGATGCCACCAGCGCGCCGTAGGCGGTGATCGCCATGGCGACCCAGGCTTGCAGGCCCGGTTCCACCAGCCAGAGCAGCACGGCCAGGCCGATGAACGGCAGCAGGCCGGCGTGGCCGAGGGTGCGCACCAGCGCGAGGTCCTGCGGATCGTGCAGTTCGGAGGCGGCCACCGGGGTCATGGGCGAACGGGGCTCAGTTCTTGATCTCGTTCAGGCGCTTTTCCACCCGGTCGGCGCCGATGGCGCCGGGCACACGCGAGCCGTCGGCGAAGAAGATGGTGGGCGTTCCGGTGATGCGCATCTTGCGGCCGAACTCGGTATTGCGGGCCAGCGCGCCGGCTTCGCACTGGGCGGTGGGCGGTGTGACGTCCTTGGTCATCCAGTCGAGGAAGGCCTTGCCCTTGTCCTTGGCGCACCAGATGTTGCGGGACTTTTCCGGTGAATCGCCGCCCAGGATGGGATAGAGGAACACGTGCACGGTCACGTTGTCGATCTTGGCCAGGTCGCGTTCGAAGCGTTTGCAGTAGCCGCAGTTGGGATCTTCGAAAACGGCCAGCTTGCGTTTGCCGTTGCCGCGCACGATGGTGAAGGCGTCCTTGAGCGGCAGCTCATCGAACGCCACCGCCGAGAGCTTGTCCAGCCGCTGTTCGGTCAGGTCGACCCGGTTGCGCGCGTCGATGAGGTTGCCCTGGATCAGGTAGTTGCCCTGTTCGTCGGTGTAGAGCACCTCGTTGCCGTTGATGCGGACTTCGTAGAGCCCAGGCATCGGGGTCTTGCTCACCTCGTCGATCTTGGGCAGGTTGGGCAGCCGCTCGGCCAGGTTCTTGCGGATCGTGGCTTCCTGGGCGAAGACCGCCAGCGACAGGGTGGTGGCCAGCAGCGCTGCCAGGGTGTTCTTGAGAAGGTTCATGCCAGGCCCGAAGGCTCTCCTGATAGACAACAAGTCGGTCGGCTCACAGCGCGTGCTGGCCCATGGCCTGGCGCGCAAGCCAGTGTTTCAGCGGGCCCAGGCGGTCCACACCGCGCAGGCCCCAGTTGCGCAGGGCCTGCACGCGGGCGTCGGGCTGGGCGAACAGGCTGAACAGACCGTCGGTCAGCCGGCTCATGGCGCCCACGTCGGCTTGCCGCGCCCGTTCGTAGCGGCGCAGCAGCCGCGGGTCACCCAGCTCGCGCCAGAACTCCCGGCCGTGCAGCACCCGCGCCAGTTCCGCTGCGTCGGCCAGGCCCACATTCAGGCCTTGCCCGGCCAGCGGATGCATGGCGTGGGCCGCGTCACCCGCGAGCACCACACTGGTACGCCCCTGGGTGGCGATCCACCGCCGGGCGCGCGCCAGTTCCAGCGGCCAGGCCTGGGGGGCGCTTTGCAGCGTCATGTTTCCCAGGGTCTGGCCGGCCCGTTCCTGCACCGCTTCGGCCAGGGCTTCGGGCCCGGCTGCCAGCCAGGTGTCGGCCCGCTGTGCCTGCACAGACCAGACCAGCGCCACAGAGTTCCCCTGGGCGCCGCCCAGCGGCAGCAGGGCCATGACCTCGCCGTCGCGGAACCACTGGCGCGCCACGCCGCCGTGCGGCCGTTCGCAGGCCAGGCGGGCGGCGATGGCCTTGTGGGGGTAGGGGTGGGTGTCGTAGTCGATGCCCCATTCGGCGCGGGTGCTGCTGCGTCGGCCTTCGCACACCACCGTCAGCGGGGCGGGCAGCGTGGGCGGGGCGTCCAGCCGGTCGATGCCGGCCTGGAAGTGCACCGCGTCGGCCAGGCGCTGCTCCAGCGCCGGCACGTCCACGATCCAGGTCAGGGCGTCGGTGCCCAGGGCGCTGGCGTCGAAGTGCAGCTCGCCGCCCTGGTCGCCGTGCACCGCCATGGCGGTGACCGGGGTGACCGACGCGTCGGCCGCCGCGCCGCTGTGCGGGGCCGAGGCCTCCGGCCAGGCGCGCACCGAGCGCAGCAGATCGCGGGCGGCGGTGTTGAGGGCGTAGGCGCGCACGTCGGGCGTGCCCGGGGTAGCGCGGGGCGGGCTTACCAGCGCGACCTTGAGGCGCTCGCGCGCCAGCAGCAGGGCCAGCGTCTGGCCGACCACGCCGGCACCCCGGATGACGACGTCGTACCGGCGTGGGGCGCCTGGGCGGGAAGGGCTGGAAATCATGCGGGGATTCTAGGCGCCGGGCACAATGCGGCCCTGTTTCCCGCCCATGACCCTCCTGTTTGCCCTGTTGCCCGCATGACCGATTCCTTGCCGCAGGCCGATGCTTCGGCCGACCTCCAGGCCCGTATCGCCGAACTCTGGGTCTACCCCGTGAAATCCTGTGCCGGCGTCGCCATGCCGGAGGCCGAGCTCACGCCCACCGGCCTGGCCTGGGACCGGGCCTGGATGGTGGTGGACGAAACCGGCGGGTTCGTGACCCAGCGCGAGCTGCCACGCATGGCCCTGATCCAGCCGGCTTTCCGGCTTGGACAACTGGTGCTGCGCGCGCCCGGCATGCTGGCCCTGCACCTGTCGCTCGAAGCCGCCGAGTTCCCGCGCCGGGTGCGCGTGTGGGACGACGAGGTCGACGCCTGGGACATGGGCGACGTCGCGGCCCAGTGGTTCAGTGACTTCCTCGCGCCCGAGGCACCGCCGGCGCTGAAAAAGCTGCGTCTGGTGCGTTTCGATCCCGAGGTGCAGCGGCGCTGCAGCGAAAAGTGGACGGGCGGTCGCGCGGCGTTTGCGCAGTTCGCCGACGGGTTCAGCGTGCTGGTCACCAGCACCGCTTCGGTGGCCGAGCTCAACCGGCGCCTCGGGGCGGCGGGCGAAGCTGCGGTGGATCAGCGGCGCTTTCGCGCCAACATCGTGCTGGCCGATGTGGAGCCTCACGACGAGGACCGCATCGGGGCCTGGCGCGTGCACACGGCCGAAGGGGTGGCGGCGCTGGAAAACGTCAAACCCTGCTCGCGCTGCCCGATTCCGAACATCGATCCCGACACGGCCCAGTCCCACCCGGCGGTGAACGACGCGCTGCAAGCCTACCGCCAGGATCGGCGCCTCGGTGGCGCCCTGACCTTCGGCATGAACGCCATCGTGCTGGAAGGCGACGGCTTGGTGCTGCGGGTGGGGCAGGCGGTGAGCGCCGACTGGGCGTTTGACTGACCGGGCCCGTGCGCCCCGGCTGTGCGCCCGGCCTTGCGGGGCGCGGGTGTCCGGGGCTCGCAGCGCTTGCGGACAGGCGCTTCTTTAAAATCCCCCGTTTCCCCTGAACCCGAAAGCCTCGCCATGAGCCTCAAATGCGGCATCGTGGGCCTGCCCAACGTCGGCAAGTCCACCCTCTTCAACGCCCTGACCAAGGCCGGCATCGCCGCCGAAAACTACCCCTTCTGCACCATCGAGCCCAACGTGGGCGTGGTGGAGGTGCCCGATCCGCGCCTGGCGCAACTGGCCGAGATCATCAGCCCCGAGCGCATCGTGCCGGCCATCGTCGAGTTCGTGGACATCGCCGGCCTGGTGGCGGGTGCCTCCAAGGGCGAAGGCCTGGGCAACCAGTTCCTGGCCCACATCCGCGAAACCGACGCCATCGTCAACGTGGTGCGCTGCTTCGAGGACGACAACGTCATCCACGTGGCCAACAAGGTCGACCCGATCGCCGACATCGAGGTGATCCAGACCGAACTCTGCCTGGCCGACATGACCACGGTGGAGAAAAGCCTGCAGCGCTACACCAAGGCCGCCAAGAGCGGCAATGACAAGGAAGCAGCGGCGCTGGTGCAGATCCTGACCAAGGTGCAGGCCGTGCTCGACGAGGGCAAGCCGGTGCGCACACTGGAACTCAGCGACCAGGAAAAGGTGCTGCTCAAGCCCCTGTGCCTGATCACCGCCAAGCCGGCCATGTTCGTCGGCAATGTGGCCGAGGACGGTTTCGAGAACAACCCCTTCCTGGACCGCCTGCGCGAGTACGCCGCCGCGCAGAACGCGCCGGTGGTGGCCATCTGCGCCAAGATCGAGGCCGAACTGTCCGAGATGGACGACGCCGACCGGCTGGAATTTCTCAAGGAACTGGGCCAGGACGAACCGGGGCTGAACCGCCTGATCCGCGCCGGCTTCAAGCTGCTGGGCCTGCAGACCTACTTCACCGCCGGGGTGAAGGAAGTGCGCGCCTGGACCATCCACATCGGCGACACGGCCCCGCAGGCGGCTGGCGTGATCCACGGCGATTTCGAGCGCGGCTTCATCCGCGCCCAAACCATCGCCTTTGACGATTTCATCGCCTTCAAGGGCGAGCAGGGCGCCAAGGACGCGGGCAAGATGCGCGCCGAAGGCAAGGAATACGTCGTCAAGGACGGCGACGTGATGAACTTCCTGTTCAACGTCTGATGGACGACAGCGCCAGCCCGGTGGGTGAGCGCCTGGCCAAGCGCCTGGCCGCTCAATTGGGTTGCTCGCGCGCCGAGGCCGAACGCTACATCGCGGGCGGCTGGGTGCGGGTCGATGGCCAGGTGGTCGAAGCGCCGGAAGCGCGGGTGGTGCCGGCCCAGACGGTGGCACTGGACGAAGGTGCGCGACCCGAAGACCTGGGGCCGGTGACCCTGCTCTGGCACAAGCCGGCGGGCGTCCAGGTGCCCGAGGGCCTGCATGTGCCCACCGACACCGCGCTGCTGTGGCTGGCCGATGCGCAGCGCTCGCCCGCCGACCGCTCGCGCGTGCGAGCCCTGCGCGTGCACCGCCACCGCCTGCAAGCCTTGCTGCCCCTGAGCCGGGACGCGTCGGGCCTGATGGTCTTCACCCAGTCGCCGGGAGTGGCGCGAAAGCTCGGCGAAACGGCGGCCGATCTGGAGCATGAGTGGCTGCTGGACCTGGCCGCCACCGCCCCGGTGCCCGACGCCGCGGCACGCGAGTCCGTGCTCCGTTCGTTCGCACAGGCGGTCACCTTTGACGGGCGCCGTCTGCCGCCGGCACGCGCCAGCTGGCAGAGCGACCGCCGTCTGCGTCTGGCCCTCAAGGGATGCGTGCCCGGGCAGCCGGCGTTTCTGGTCGAGCGTGCCGGGCTGGCCGTGGCCAGTGTGCGCCGCCAGCGTCTGGGCCGCGTTGCGCTGACCGGGCTGGACGCCGGGCAGTGGCGCTACCTGCTGCCCACCGAACGTTTCTGAACCCGCGTGGCCCATGTGCTCAGCGCCATGGCCAGCAGCATCAGCACCAGGCCCACGGCATGCAGCCGCAGCATGCCACCCTGGGCAATGAGCGCACCGCCCAGGGCGGCTCCCAGGGCTTGTCCGCCGTAGATGGCCGAGGTGTTCAGGGCCACCGTGGCCGGGGCCAGTGCCGGTGCCATGTGCACGAGCCGGGCCTGCTGGGCGGAGTTGCACGCGAAACAGCCCAGTCCCCAGGGCACCAGCACCAGCATCTGGACCCAGAGCGCGTTGGTGCCCAGCGGCCACAGGGCCAGGCTCAACGCCATGGCGCCCAGGGTGAGCAGCACCGCCCGCGGCGGGCCGAGCCGGTCGATCCGCCGGGACACCAGCATGTTGCCCACCAGCCCGAAAGCGCCGAACCAGAGAAACAGCAAGGACAGGGTGCCGGTCCCGGGGCGCAACACCTGCTGGAAATAGGGGGCGAAATAGGAAAACAGCACGAACTGCCCGAATGCGGACAGCAGTGTGACCCCGACCGCCATCATCAGCGCCGGCGAGGCCAGGGTGCTGGCCCAGTCGCGGCGCGTCAGCGCGGCCGGCCGCACGCCGTCGGGCATGGCGCGCCAGACTGCGACGGCGCTGGCCAGGGCCAGCACGGCCACCAGGCCAAAAGCCCAGCGCCAGCCGAGCAGGCCGCCGATCCATGCCGACAGTGGCATGCCCAGCACCGATGCCACCGACCAGCCGAGGAACACGAAGGTGATGGCCCGCCCCCGGCCGGCCATGGGTACCAGCAGGCCCACGCAGGCCGCGGCCTGGGGCGTGAAGATCGCGGGAGGCACCATGGCCAGCACGCGCAGGGGCAGCAGCATGCCGTAGTGCGGGGCGAGCGCGCAGGCGGCCATGAACACGGCGTACCACAGCATGCACAGGGTCAGCAGGCGCCGCCGGTCCCAGCCGGCGACCAGGCCGGCGAACACGGGCGCGCCGACGCCGATGAGCGCGGCGCCAACCGTGATGAGCTGACCGGCCTGGGGCACCGACACGGCCAGCGAGGCGCTGATGTCGTTGAGGGTGCCCGGCACCGCCATCACCCCGGTGCCGATGACGAAGTTGCCCAGCATGAGCGCCCACAGGCTGGCGGGCAGGCGCGGGGCGGTGGATGGGGGAGCGGCAGGCGGGGTCATGGGGCGCGGTGTGGGCGCCGCAGTATCGCGGCCACCGCTCAGAGCGACAGTCCCCCGGGAAACACCCACATCAGCGCGCCGGTCATTGTGAGATAGCGGGCGAACTTGCCGATGGCCATGTAGACCACGCAGGGCCAGAACGGAAACCGCAGCCAGCCGGCCACGGCGCACAGCGGGTCGCCCACGCCCGGCAGCCAGGACAGCAGGCAGGCCTTGGGCCCGAAGCGCTCCAGCCAGCGCAGCGCGCGCCATTCGGTGGGCGTGTGCCGGGCCTTGTCCACCGCATGGTGCGCGCCGTATCCCATGCCCCAGCTGATGGCGCCACCCAGGGTGTTGCCGGCGGTGGCCACGAGAATCGCGGGCCAGAACAGGGACGGGTTCAGCTTGATCAGGGCAAACACTGCCGGTTCGGAGCCCATGGGCAAGAGCGTGGCCGAAACCGTGGCCACGACAAAAACGGTGCTCAATCCGACCTCGGGCAAGGCCAGGGTGTTCAGCAGGGCAGAGAACCAGTCGGGCATGGGTGGGGCGTGAGGGAGGAAGTCGCGAGCATATCGCCTGCTGAAAAAAGAGGCAGATACAATGCGCGTCCCCCGCCCGTTTCCACCGGGTCCGCCGATGCTGGCGCCGGGGTCTTCCCTTCCCGCAGCCACCACCGAGTTCTCCGCCTTCGCCCGAGCCATGCAACTGGGTCCCTACACCTTGCCCAACGCTTTGTTCGTTGCCCCGATGGCCGGGGTGACGGACCGGCCGTTCCGCAAGCTGTGCAAGCGGCTGGGCGCGGGCTACGCGGTCAGCGAGATGGTGACCAGCCGGCCCGACCTGCAGGACAGCCTCAAGACGTCGCGCCGCGCCGATCACCGGGGCGAACCCGCGCCCATCGCGGTGCAGATCGCGGGCACCGATGCGCAGATGATGGCCGATGCCGCGCGTTACAACATCGACCGCGGCGCGCAGATCATCGACATCAACATGGGCTGTCCGGCCAAGAAGGTCTGCAACAAATGGGCCGGTTCGGCCCTGATGCAGGACGAGGCCCTGGCCCTGGCCATCGTCGAGGCGGTCGTGGCCGCCTGCGCGCCGCAGGGTGTGCCGGTCACGCTCAAGATGCGCACCGGGTGGTGTGCCAGCGTGCAGAACGCGCCCACGATCGCGCTGGCGGCCGAGGCGGCCGGCGTGCAGATGTTGACGGTGCACGGCCGCACGCGCGAGCAGGGCTACAGCGGTCGTGCCGAACACGACACCGTGGCCCAGATCAAGAGCCGCGTGCGCATTCCGGTGGTGGCCAATGGCGACATCGATTCCCCCGAAAAGGCGGCCGCTGTGTTGCGCCAGACCGGCGCCGATGCGCTGATGATCGGGCGTGCCGCCCAGGGGCGGCCGTGGATCTTCCGCGAAATCGCCCACCACCTGACCACGGGCGGGCATCTGCCGCCCCCGGACTTGGGCGAAGTGAAAGGCTGGCTGCTGGAGCACCTGGCCGAGCACCACGAGCTGTACGGCGAATTCACCGGCGTGCGCAGCGCGCGCAAGCACCTGGGCTGGTACGCACGTTCGCTGCCGGTGCCCGCGGCGGAGGCGGAGGCTTTCCGCCGCCGTGTCAACGCCTTGACCACCGCCGATGCGCAGGTGCATTGCGTGGGCGAAGCCCTGGACGCCTGGGCCGCCGGGCTGGCGCTCGACGGCCGGCCGTTGCCGGCACCCGAAGAGGAACCCCTTTGGAGACTGGCCGCCTGACTGGCCAGACATCACAAGACCATGAGCAACCCGCAGAACCTGCACGATTGCGTGCGCGCCAACCTGGAAACCTATTTTCGCGACCTGGGGGGCACCGAGCCTTCGGACCTCTACGACATGCTGGTCAAGGCGGTCGAGAAGCCCCTGCTCGAAGTCGTGATGGCGCAATCGCAGCACAACCAGTCGCGCGCAGCGCAATGGCTGGGGCTCAACCGCAACACCCTGCGCAAGAAGCTGCTCGACCACCACCTGCTCTGATTTCCGTTTTCTCCATCCACCCTCATCCTCCACAGTCATGCGCGCACTGCTCTCCGTCTCCGACAAGACCGGCATCGTCGAATTTGCCCAGGCCCTGCACGGCCTGGGCGTCACGCTTCTTTCCACCGGCGGCACCGCCAAGCTGCTGGCCGACAAGGGCCTGCCGGTGACCGAAGTGGCCGAGGTCACGAACTTCCCCGAGATGCTGGACGGTCGCGTCAAGACCCTGCACCCCAAGGTGCACGGTGGCCTGCTGGCCCGCCGTGAGCTGCCCGAGCACATGGCCGCGCTGAAAGAGCACGGCATCGAAACCATCGACCTGCTGGTGGTCAACCTGTACCCGTTCGAGGCCACCGTGGCCAAGGCCGGCTGCACGCTGGCCGATGCGATCGAGAACATCGACATCGGCGGCCCGGCCATGGTGCGCAGCGCCGCCAAGAACTGGAAGGACGTGGGCGTGGTCACCGACGCCGGCCAGTACGAGGCCGTGATCGCCGAACTCAAGGCCGCCGGCAAGCTGAGCGACAAGCTGCGCTTTGCGCTGTCGGTGGCCGCCTTCAACCGCATCGCCCAGTACGACGGCGCCATCAGCGACTACCTGTCGTCGGTGGCGTTTGAGGAAGAAAAGCTGGCCGAGAGCTATGTGCCGGCCCGCAACCTGTTTCCCGGCCAGTCCAACGGCCAGTTCATCAAGGTGCAGGACCTGCGCTACGGCGAAAACAGCCACCAGCAAGCCGCGCTGTACCGCGACCTGTACCCCGCGCCCGGTTCGCTGGTCACCGGCGTGCAACTGCAGGGCAAGGAACTGAGCTACAACAACATCGCCGATGCCGACGCGGCCTGGGAATGCGTCAAGAGCTTCGACGCGCCCGCCTGCGTGATCGTCAAGCACGCCAATCCCTGCGGCGTGGCGGTGGGCAAGGATGCCCACGAGGCTTATGCCAAGGCCTTCCAGACCGATCCGACGAGCGCGTTCGGCGGCATCATCGCCTTCAACCGCACGGTGGACAAGGCGGCGGCCGAGGCCGTGGTCAAGCAGTTCGTCGAAGTGCTGATGGCGCCCGACTTCACCCCCGAAGCGCTGGAAATCTTCAAACCCAAGGTCAATGTGCGCCTGATGAAGATCGCCATGCCCAAGGGCGGCGCCAGGGCCTGGGACCAGGGCCGCAACGCCATGGACGCCAAGCGCGTGGGCTCGGGCCTGCTGCTGCAGACCGCCGACAACCATGAGCTCGCGCTGGCCGATCTGAAGGTGGTCACCCAGTTGCAACCCACCGCGCAACAGCTCGACGACCTGATGTTTGCCTGGAAGGTGGCCAAGTACGTCAAGAGCAATGCCATCGTGTTCTGCAAGGATGGCATGACCATGGGCGTGGGCGCCGGCCAGATGAGCCGGCTCGACTCGGCCCGCATCGCCAGCATCAAGGCCGAACACGCCAAGCTCTCGCTGCAAGGCACGGCGGTCGCCAGCGACGCGTTCTTCCCGTTCCGCGATGGCCTGGACGTGGTGATCGACCACGGCGCCACCTGTGTCATCCAGCCGGGCGGTTCCATGCGCGACCAGGAAGTGATCGACGCGGCGAACGAGCGCGGCGTGGTCATGGTGTTCAGCGGCGTGCGCCACTTCCGGCACTGAAGGTGATGCTCTCCTTGCGCCGCGTTGCGGCTTTCCCCTCCGTGGCGCGCCTTCGGCGTTTCGCATGAGCTTCGATGACTTTCGGCTGAGCCCCGCGTTGCGTCGCGCGGTGACCGATCTCGGGTTGACCGAACCCACCGCCATCCAGGCCCAGACCATGGCGCCCGTGACCCAAGGGCGCGACGTCTGGGCCGCGGCGCCGACCGGCTCGGGCAAGACGCTGGCTTATGCACTGCCGCTGGTGCAAGGGCACGAACGCGCCGCGCGCAAGGACGGCTACCGCCGGCCCGTGCGCACCCTGGTGCTGGTGCCCACGCGCGAGCTCGCGTTGCAGGTGGGCGAGGTGCTGACCCACCTGGCCTATCCGCTGTTTCTGCGCGTGGGGGTAGTGCACGGCGGTGTGTCGATCAACCCGCAGATGATGGCGCTGCGCGGCGGCGCCGACATCGTGGTGGCCACGCCCGGCCGCCTGCTGGATCTGGTGGCGCACAACGCCGTGCGGCTGGGCGATGTGCAGCACCTCGTGCTCGACGAGGCCGACCGCCTGCTCGACAGCGGCTTTGCCGACGAACTGCAGCGCGTGCTCGCGCTGCTGCCCGCCCGGCGCCAGACCTTGCTGTTTTCGGCCACCTTCGCTCCCGAGGTGCAGGCTTTGGCCGAAGCGGTGCTGCGCGACCCGGTGCGCCTGGGAGTCGTCGCCCCCGACGCCCCGCCATCGGACGATGGGCACCCACAGCCGGACATCCGGCAGCACGCTGTCGCGGTGGACGCGCGCAACCGCACCTCTTTGCTGCGCCACCTGCTGAACACGCAAGGCTGGTCGCGCGTGCTGGTGTTTGTGGCCACCCGCCATGCCTGCGAGCACGTCGCGACCAAACTGCAACGGGCCGGGATCGGCGCGGCACCTTGGCATGGCGAGCTGGCGCAGGGCGCGCGCCAGCGTGTGCTGGCCGATTTCAAGGCCGGGCGGTTGCAGGTGCTGGTGACCACCGATCTGGCCGCACGCGGCATTCACATCGACAGCCTGCCCGTGGTGGTCAACCACGACCTGCCGCGCTCGGCCACCGATTACACCCACCGCATCGGTCGCACCGGTCGTGCCGGCGCGGCAGGCGAAGCCTGGAGTTTTGTGACCGCCGAGACCCACGCCCATTGGGCGTTGATCTGCAAACGCGAACAGATCGACCTGACGCCCGAGCCCGTGGTGGGCTTCGAACCGACGGACGCACCCTTGCCAGCGGCACCGCTGGTCGCCGCCGATGGTGGCGGGATCAAGGGGCGGCGACCCAGCAAAAAGGACAAGCTGCGTGCGGCCCAGGCCGCCGGCACCGGTGCGGCCCGGGGATCAGCGCCGGGCTCGCGCTGATCAGTCTTGCGAGGGCGACTCGGCCGGCGTGTCGGTCTTCGGCGGGCGGGGCGTTCGCACGCCGTGCTTGCCGAGGATCTCCACGTACACCGCGTCGATGCCCGTTTGGGCCAGCGCGTCCACCGTCGCGATGACTTCACTCACCTGCACCGTTTCGGCGCTGTCGGCCGTGGCGCCGACCTTGCAGTCGAAGTCCCAGAAATCCACGCCTTCGGGCAGTGGGCGGCCGCGCTCGCGCCGGAAATAACGGCGGATGTCGTGCTTGACGGCATCGAGCACGCGGTCGGGGTGCTTTTTGCCTTGGGCTTGCAGGGGGTAAGTCTTGCGCATGGGGGCTGTCCTTCTCGGGTGGCCACGGCCCGGGATGGACGTGATGCAGGGGGCGGATTATCACCGCCAGAGCCCCCGCCACCGCCTGTCCTGGCATCTCCGCCCCATCCGGGTGGGTCGGGGTATGGGTTGTTAATGAGATTCATTCTTGATAAATCCGGTATGCTCGCCGGCCATGCGTCCCCCGGCTCTGTCCCTTGTCCTGAACGAGTTTCCCCAGCGCTACGAAGCCATCGTGCGCTTTTTGCGTCGCCGTCTGGGCAGTGTGGAGGATGCCCGTGAGGTGGCACACGAGACCTGGTTGCGGTTGGCCGAGCAGGCGGGCACTGAAGCATCCTGCGGTCCGGCAGCCGATGCCCGGGCGTACCTCTATACCGTGGCGGCCAACCTCGGGCAGGATCGCCAACGCCGCGCACATTGGTTGCAAGCCCATCTGCAGCAAGGGAGGGAGGCTGGAGCGGGCGTCGACCACACGCCCGATGTGGCCGAAGGCCTGATGTACCGCCAGGCTCTGAGCGCGCTTGACGCCACACTGATGGCGATGCCGGCCAGGGTACGCGATGTCTTTGTGGCGCACCGTATCCACGGCGAAGCGCAGGCCGATATCGCCTTGCGCCTGGGGGTGTCGCTCAATACCGTGGAGCGCGACCTCATGGCGGCCCATGACCGGGTGGATACTGCGCTTCGACACTGGCGGGGGGAGCCCCGGCGCGGCCTGGGTGGCCCGACACAGGGGCGGCGCAAAAGCCTGGCTTCGCTGCTGGGGGCGGCGGCGGTGGGGGTGCTGGGCCTGGTCGGAGGCTGGCGCTACCGGCAGACCCAGGCGCTGCATTGGGCGGCGGCTCTGTCGACGCCGCAGGGGCAGCGTCTGCAACAGAGTTTGCCCGACGGTTCGATGCTCACGCTCGATGCGCAGACCAGTGTGGAGATGGCTTTCGATGCGCGCCGCCGCACTGTGCGACTGCTGCGGGGAGCCGCTTTTTTTGCCGTCAGCACCGATGCCGATCGCCCTTTCACGGTGGAGGTGGGGGCGCTGAGTGTCACCGTTCTGGGCACGCGGTTCGGTGTCGACATCGAGCCGGCCGGCACGGTGCTCGTGCAGGTCGAATCGGGCCGTGTGCGGGTCGCGCGCTCCACGCAGGTATTGGCGGCGGGGCTGACGGCGGGCCAGGGGCTTCGCGTGGCGTCGGACGGGCGGAGCCAGGCGGTCATTGGCCCAGCGTCGGCGTGGCGGCAGGGGCGTGTTCATTTCGACGCGGTTCCCCTTGGCGAGGCCGTGGAACGCCTGGCACGTTATGCGAGAGTCGATCTCCGTGCCGACCCCAGGACGGCCCAACTGCGTGTCAGCGGCACGGTCGAGATCGCTCGGTGGGACGACTGGTTGCAGGCCTTGCCCGCTGTCTTGCCGGTGCGCGTCGTGCGCGACAGCGAGGGTGGCGTCATGCTGATGGCTCGCTAGCGTTGCGTTCCGCGATGCGACGTCGCTTCGCTCTTTCAAAAAAAGCTTCAGGGTTGTGCCGATTCGTTCGTCCAGCAGAAGAAAGCCTTTTCTTCATGCCCTATCCAGGACGATCTTCTATGCATCACCGATTCCCCGCTTCTTCCCTGCCGCGCACCCGTGTGGTGGCCAGAGCGGCCCTGGCCCTGGGCCTGGCACTCCAGATACAGGCCACCATGGCACAGACTGTGCGCTTCGACATTCCCGCGCAACCGCTGGCGCCCGCGCTCACCGCACTGGCCAGCCAAGCCGGGCTGCAACTGGCTTTTGCGCCGGAGCTCGCGCAGGGGCGGCAGGCGCCCCCGATCCTCGGCCTGCAGGACGTGGCGCAGGCACTGCGGACCCTGTTGGCCGGCAGCGGTTTGCAAGGGCGGGTGCAAGGGCGAACGCTGGTGATCGAGCGCCCGGCACCTGGCGGCACCGTTCTGCCCGAAGTGGTGGTGCGTGCCAGCGCCGAGCGTGATGCCGCCACAGGTCCGGTCAGCGGTTACGTGGCACGACGCAGCGCGACCGGCACCAAGACCGACAGCTCGATTATCGAGACGCCGCAGTCGATCACCGTCATCGGGGCGGAAGAGATCGACACCCTGAAGGCGCAAAGCCTGCAAGGCGCGCTGGGTTATGTGGCCGGCGTCAGCCGCACCGAGGGCATGGACCGAACAACCGACGGCATGTTTCTGCGCGGGTTCCAGACCGGCAGTGTCGGCAGCCACTACCGGGACGGCACACCGTACAGCGTCAACTACTACAACGGTCAGCAGGAGCCCTATGGGCTCGAGCGCATCGAACTGCTCAAGGGCGCAGCGTCGGTGCTGTACGGCGCTGCTGCGCCCGGCGGCATCATCAACACGATCAGCAAGCGCCCGACGGCGACGCCGCTGCGTGAGCTCAATGTGGAGGTCGGTAGCTTTCGCCGGCGCCAGGTGTCGGGGGATTTCGGCGGGGCGTTGGGAGACGGCAGCGACTGGTCGTACCGGCTGACCTTTCTCCGACGGGACAGCGACAGCTTTGTCGAGCACGTGCCCGATGACCGCACTTACCTGGCGCCGGCCCTGCGCTGGCAGCCCAGCGCGGACACCTCGCTGACTTTGCTGGCCGAGTACCACGAAGACAAGACGGCCTATGTCTACGGCCTGCCAGGCCCCGGCACCGTGCTGCCCAACCCCAGCGGTCGATTGCCGCGCAACCGCTTCACAGGCGAGCCCGGCTACGACCGGTTCCACCTCCGGCGCCACAGCGTCGGCTATCTGTTCGAGCACGCCTTCACCGAGCAACTCAAACTCCGCCACAGTCTGCGCCACTACCGTGCCGAGAATGTGTACAACAACGCGTGGATCTGGGGGCTGGAGAGTGATCTGCGCACCACCGCCTTTCGGGGTGCCCAAGATCGTCAGGACCGTTCATCGGCGACGACGATGGACACCTCGTTGCAGTACCAGACCTCACACGGCAACGTGCAACACACCCTGCTGGCGGGCTTCGATTACGCCACACCGCGCCATCGGGATGAGCGCTACAACCGCGACAGCGCACCGCTGGACCTGTACGCGCCGGTGTACGGCGCCGAGCGTGGACCAGCAGCTCCCGCGTCCAATTCGTCCATTGCCAGGATGAAACGCATGGGCGTGTACGCACAGGACCAGATCAAGATCGATCAGCGCTGGGCGATGCTGCTGGGCGGGCGGTACGACACCGTGCGCTATGACGAGCAGGCACTCTTTTCCGGTGACAAGAGCGCCGATGGCGAAAAGAGCCACGCCTTCACCGGCCGCGCTGGGCTGGTCTACCTGGCGGACAACGGGGTGGCGCCGTTTCTGAGCTACAGCGAGTCTTACGAACCCACCACCGGCACCGATCGCCTGGGGCGTCGCTTCAAACCCACGAGCGGTGAGCAGGTGGAGGCGGGGGTGCGTTTTCAGCCCCCCGGCACGGAGACACTGCTGTCAGCGGTGGTCTACCGGTTGACGCGTGACCATGTCACCGTGACCGATCCGCTGGACGTGAACCACATGATCCAGCAGGGCCGGGTGCGCTCCCAGGGGTTGGAGCTGGAAGCCCGCACCCGCATCGGGCGCCACACCAACCTGATTGCCGCCTATGCCTACACCGACGCCCGCACGCTGCGGGCCAGCCCTTTGCAACCCGAAGAAAGGGGGCAGCGATCGATCGGTGTGCCTGACCACCAGGCATCGCTCTGGGGGGATCACGACTTTGGCGCGTTTGGGCTTTCGGCGCTGAAGGTCGGCCTTGGGGCGCGTTACGTCGGCGAGTCACGTGGTCGCGCTCACGGACTGGCCGTGAGCGTGCCGGCCTTCACGTTGTTTGACGCCATGGTGGCGTACGACACCGGTCTGTGGAGGTTGGCCCTGAACGTGAGCAACCTGGCGGACAAAACCTACATCGGCAGCTGCGCCATGTACGGCTGCTTCTACGGAGAGCCGCGCAAGGCCATCGTCACGGCCACCCGTCGCTGGTGATGCAGGCCGGAGCCGCCAGATGGCAGTCCTTTCAGGGACTGAATTCCAGGAGGCGTTGAGGGCTCAGGACCCGCGGGCGAATACCGCTCGCGCGGCAGCCACCGTGGCCGCGATGTCCTCATCGCTGTGCGCCGCGCTCACGAAGCCCGCTTCGTACAGGGCTGGCGCGATGTACACCCCCCGGTCCAGCAGGCCGTGGAACAGGGCGTTGAACTTCGTGCCATCGCTCTTCATCACGGCCGCGTAGTTCTGGGGCAGTTCGGGCAACAGGAAGAAGCCGAACATGCCGCCCTGGCAGTCGGCGCTGAAGGGGACGCCTTCTGCGGCGGCGGCGGCCTGGAGACCGTCGACCAGCGTGCGGGTTTTGGCCGACAGCGCTTCGAAGAAACCGGGCCGGCTGATCTCGCGCAGCGTGGCCAGACCGCAGGCGGTCGCCACGGGGTTGCCGCTCAGGGTGCCGGCCTGGTACACGGGCCCCAGCGGGGCGAGCTGCTCCATCACGGCGCGCTTGCCGCCAAAGGCCGCCAGCGGCATGCCGCCGCCGATGACTTTGCCCATGACCGTCATGTCGGGCTCGAAACCCGGGATCAGGCTGGCATAGTGGCCCTGGGCACTGCCCAGACCGACGCGAAAGCCCGTCATCACCTCATCGAAGACGAACAGCGCGCCATGTTGCGTGCACAACTCGCGGATGCGCGCCACGAACGGCACGCTGGCGCGGACGAAATTCATGTTGCCGGCGATGGGCTCGATGATCACGCACGCGATGTCGGCGCCATGCTGCGCAAAGGCCGCTTCGATCTGCGCGACGTTGTTGTACTCAAGCACCAGCGTGTGCTGAACCACCTCGGGCGGCACGCCAGCGCTGGTGGGGTTGCCGAAGGTGGCCAGGCCCGAGCCGGCCTTGACCAGCAGCGCGTCGGCATGGCCGTGGTAGCAGCCCTCGAATTTGATGAGGGTCTTGCGGCCGGTGGCGCCACGGGCCAGGCGGATCGCGCTCATGCCGGCTTCGGTGCCCGAGCTGACCAGGCGCACCATTTCCAGGCTGGGCACCAGTTTGATGATCGCTTCGGCCAGTTCAACCTCGCGTTCGGTGGGCGCGCCGAACGAGAAGCCGTCGAGCGCCGCTTTCTGCACCGCTTCCAGCACGGCCGGGTGGCCGTGGCCCAGGATCATCGGACCCCAGGAGCCGATGTAGTCGATGTACCGCTGGCCATCGGCGTCCCAGAAATACGCGCCCTGGGCGCGCTGCACGAAGCGCGGCGTGCCCCCCACCGCGCGGAAGGCGCGCACGGGCGAGTTCACGCCGCCGGGAATGGTCTGCTTGGCGCGTTCGAACAGGGCAAGGTTGCGGTCGGTCATGGCGGGGAGGTCCATCAATGCTTGGTGGTGTCGAGCGGAAAGTCGTCGGCGTCGAGCGCGCTGTCCGGGGTGGGCTCGCCGTCTTCGGCGCTTTCGTCGGCTCCATCGTCTTCGTGCGCCCAGAACAGCCGGTCGGGAACCGCGTGGCCCATGCCAGGCTGGAAACCGGCGTTCAGGCACTGGTCCAGATAGGTCAAGGCCTCGGCACAGGCTGTCTGCAGGTCGTTGCCGCCGGCGATCAGGGCGCACAGCGCGGCCGACAGGGTGTCCCCGGCGCCGCTGAAAGTGGCTTCGAAGCGTTCGTAGCGCGCGCTGGCCAGCACGCTTTCGGGGCTGGCGAGGTGGCTTTCCAGGTACTGGTCGGCCGCGTTGAATCCGGTCACCAGGGTGTAGGGCACACCGTGTACGGCGGCCGCACGGGCCACTTCGCGGGCATTGGGGGGGCGGTCGCCTTCCCATTCGGGCAGCAGCCAGCGGCACAGGGTGCTGTGATTGCCCACCAGCACCGTGGTCTGGGGCAGCAGCAGTTCGGCGAAAGCATCGAGGTAGGTCTCGATGGCCAGTTCATCCCACCAGGACAGGTCGGGCATGTAGGCAATCACCGGCGTCTCGCTGTAGTCGCTGGTGATTTCAGCGATGGCGCTGAGGTTCTCGGGGGTGCCCACGAAGCCCACCTTGAAGGCTTGCACCGGCATGTCCTCCAGGGCGCAGCGTGCCTGGTCGGCCACGGCTTCCTCGTCGAAGGCGACGTGATCGTGGATCTCGGTGGTGTCGCGCACGTAGCTGCCCGTGACCACGGCCAGCACGTGCGCCGAAGCGCTGCTCATGGCCGTGAGGTCGGCGCTGAGCCCGCCCGCACCGCTGGGGTCGTTGGCGTTGAACACCATGGCGCAGGGCAGGGTGGCTTCGGCAGCGGACAGGGAGAGGTTGGTGGCGCCGGATTCGGGGGAGTCAGACATGGAGGGCGCGATGAACGGGGCCGTGAGGGCGATGGCCGGCAGATCGGGTTGGGCCCTCGCGACAAAGCCATGGATGTGTGACCGGAGGGGCTGTCATGGCTCGATACAATGATTGCATTCTATGCCATCGCCCTCTATAACCATGCCCGAAACGAAGACTTGGATGTGCCTGATCTGCGGCTGGATTTACGACGAGGCAGCGGGTGCGCCCGATCACGGCATTGCCCCCGGCACGCCGTGGGATCAGGTTCCCATGAACTGGACCTGTCCGGAGTGCGGTGCACGCAAGGAAGATTTTGAAATGGTCCAGATCTGAGACGGCGGCTGGATCACGGAACGACGTTCGGGAAGGCTTCGAATCGCCCGCCCCCTTGACCCAACGATCACCCAACCAGGGAGCCTGCGCGCATGAGTTCCACGCCTTTGAAAGTCCTCGTGGTGGACGACAGCAACACCATCCGGCGCAGTGCGGAGATCTTCCTCAAGCAGGGAGGGCATGAGGTGTTGCTGGCCGACGACGGATTCGATGCGCTGGCCAAGATCAACGACTACAAACCCGATCTGGTGTTCTGCGACATCCTGATGCCGCGCCTGGATGGTTACCAGACCTGCGCGATCATCAAGCGCAACGCCCGTTTTGCCGACATTCCCGTTGTGATGCTGTCTTCCAAGGACGGGGTGTTCGACAAGGCCCGTGGCCGCATGGTCGGGTCGCAGGAATACCTGACCAAGCCGTTTACCAAGGACCAGCTGCTGCAGGCCGTGCAGCAGTTCGGTATGCATTCAACCGGAGCCGCGTGATGCCCATTCGAAGTGTCCTGATCGTTGACGATTCCAAGACCGAACTGATGGTTCTGTCGGACCTGCTGGGCAAGAACGGCTACAGCGTCCGCACGGCCGAGAATGCCGAGGAGGCATTCCGCAAGCTCAGCGAGCAAAAACCCGACCTCATCCTCATGGACGTGGTGATGCCGGGGCAGAACGGCTTTCAGCTGACCCGGGCCATTGCGCGCGACCCGCAATACTCGGAAATCCCCATCGTGATGTGCACCAGCAAGAACCAGGAGACCGACCGGGTCTGGGGGATGCGCCAGGGTGCCCGGGACTACGTGACCAAGCCGGTGAATGCCGAGGAACTGCTGTCCAAGATCCGGGCCATCGGCTGACGGTCGGCATCTTCGAGCACAGCATGGCCAAACGCCAGTCCCTCAAAGAATTGCAGGAACGCCTGGCGCGGCGTCTGACCGCCGCCCGGGCCGAAGCCGCCACCGCCTCCTGGCTGGCCATTGAAGTGGCCGGCCAGGGATTTCTGGTGCCCTTGGTCCAGTCGGGCGAGATCTTTCCGTGGTCCGGGGTGCAGAAGGTGCCTTTCACCAAGCCCTGGTATGCGGGGGTTGCCAGCTTGCGCGGCGGGCTGTTCGGTGTGGTCGACCTGGCCGGTTTCCTCGGCGTCGATGCGGCCGGCGGTGACCGGTTGAGCATGGATGCGCGGCTGGTCAGTCTGAACCCCACCTTCGGGGTCAACGCGGTCCTGTGGGTGGATCGCCTGCTCGGGCTGCGCAATCCGTCCGTGTTCACGTCGGTGGAGCCGACTCCGCCGGAAGCGCCGGGCTTTGTTCCGCGCCAACTGACCGACGCGCAGGGCCGGGTCTGGAAAGAGCTGGACCTGGGCGTGCTGGCCAGTCAGGCCGAGTTCCTGGCCATCGCGGCGTGATGCGGCGCGCGGGAGCCAGGGTTTTCTTCAAGGCCGGAGCCCGGTTCCGGTCCGGGCATTAGTTCACTCATCGTTGGAAGGTTGTTTCATGGCCATGTTTGATCGACTTCAGGGGCTGTTCAAGCGCAAGGAGGTGGGCAACGAGGACGTGGACCTCTCGCGCGCGACGGACCAGGATCTGGCCGAACTCGCGGCCGCGCGGCTGGCGCCCGCTGCGACCGTCCAACCCTTTGCGGAAAGCCGGCTGGCGCCGGACGAGGGGGATGCCGGACCTGTGGACCTGGAGACGGTGTCGGTTCCCCTGCTGGGTCGCAAGCCGGTCGAGGTGCACCGCCGCTCGCTGCTGACCCTGCTGGGGCTGGGCGCGGTGGTGCTGCTGGCCACCATCTTCTTCATCCTCACCCAGACCGAGAAGTTCGGTCAGCAGGTGGCCGCCAGCGGTCAGGCGTTGATGCAGTCCCAGCGGTTGGCCAAGAGCGTGTCGCAGGCGCTGGTGGGCAGTGTGCCCGCCTTCGGCGAGGTGCGCGAAAGCGCCGACGTGCTGGCCCGCTCGGTGCGCGGCCTCAAGCAGGGCGACGACGCGATGTCGCTGGCCGCGGTGGGGCCAGAGTTCGGTGCGTCGCTGGAGGAGATCGCGCCACGGGTCGACCGGGCCGAGCGCAATGCGGCGGCCGTGTTGGCCCAGCAACAGATCCTGACGCAGGTGGGCGACGCGCTGCGCTCCATCAACCGCCAGACGTCCGATCTGCTGGAGATCGCCGAGACCGTGTCTTCGCTCAAGTTGCAACAGGGTGCGCAGGCGGCCGAGATTTCGGCCACCGGCCAGCTCGTGATGCTGACGCAGCGCATCGGCAAGTCGGCCAACGAGTTCCTGACCATGGAGGGGGTGAGTCCCGAGGCGGTGTTCCTGCTCGGCAAGGACCTCAACACTTTCAAGGAAGTGGCCGAAGGTCTGCTCAATGGCAGCAGCGAACTGCGCCTGGCCCCGGCGCGCGATGCGCAGGTGCGCGAGCGGCTCGGGGCCCTGCTCAAGCTCTACGACGAAACCCGGGTGGAAGCCGGTGCGATTCTGGGGAACCTGCAGGGGTTGGTGTCGGCGCGCGAAGCGCAGGCAGGCATCGTGGCCGACAGCGAACCGCTGCGGCTGGGGTTGCAGAAGCTGCAGGACGGGCTGTCGGCCCGTTCGGGGCTGGGTGGTGGTGAGCTGGTGGCCCTGCTGCTGTCGACGCTGTTCGTGCTGCTGTGCGGTGGGGGCCTGGCTTATGTGCAGCTGCAGGACAGCCGCCAGCGTCAGCAGATTGCCGAGTCGCAACGGCTGTCGGCCGAGTCGCTGGAGCAGGATGCCAAGCGGGTCAACGACGCCAACCAGGCGGCCATTCTCCGGCTCATGAACGAGTTGCAGACGGTGGCCGAAGGCGACCTGACCCAGGAAGCCACGGTGACGGAGGACATCACCGGCGCCATCGCCGACTCGGTGAACTACACGGTCGAGGAACTGCGGTCGTTGGTGGGCAACGTGCAGGCCACGGCGCAACGGGTGGCGCAAACCACGGCCGCCGTCGAAAGCACGTCGACCGAACTGTTGGCCGCCTCCACGGAGCAGCTGCGGGAGATCCGCGAAACCGGCCAGTCGGTGCTGGACATGGCGCAGCGCATCAACCAGGTGTCCGGTCAGGCGCAGGAATCCGCCACGGTGGCGCGGGCTTCGCTGGAAGCCGCCGAATCGGGCCTGAAGGCGGTGCAGGATGCCATTGGCGGTATGAATGCCATCCGTGACCAGATCCAGGAAACCTCCAAGCGGATCAAGCGGCTGGGCGAATCGTCGCAGGAGATCGGCGAAATTACCGAGCTGATTTCCGACATTACCGAGCAGACCAACGTGCTGGCACTCAACGCCGCCATCCAGGCCGCCTCGGCCGGTGAAGCGGGCCGGGGCTTCTCGGTGGTGGCGGAAGAAGTGCAGCGGCTGGCCGAACGGTCGGGCGATGCGACGCGCCAGATCGCGGCGCTGGTGAAGGCCATTCAGACCGATACGCAGGATGCGGTGGCCGCCATGGAACGTTCCACGCAGGGTGTGGTGGAAGGGGCGCGCCTGTCGGACAACGCCGGCACGGCGCTGTCCGAGATCGACCGCGTGTCGCGCCGGCTGGCCGACCTCATCGAGCAGATTTCCAGCGCGGCCTCTCGCGAGGCCCAGTCGGCCAACGAGGTGGCGGGCAACATCCAGCACATTTTTGCGGTGACCGAGCAGACCGGTGAGGGCACGCGCTCCACCGCCGAGCAGGTGCGTGAACTCTCGGCGGTGGCCGAGGAACTTCGCCAGTCGGTGGCGCGGTTCAAGATCGCCTGATTCATCGACACGTTCCGAACCCCCATCCGATCGCCATGTCCGATTCCACGTCCCACCGATCGCCCGAAGACGCATCTCTGGCCGACCTCGGGCCACTGGCCTGGGTGTTCGATGAACTGCGCAAGTCGCTGGACGGCGCGAACAAGGCGGTTCGCCGTTTCCTGCGCGAGCACGAGCAGTCCCACCGCGAGGACCTGGAGGCGGTGGACCCGGCTTCGCTGCGTCTGGCGCGGCAGCAGCTGCACCAGGCCGTGGGGGCGCTGGAGATGGTGGGTCTGGGCGCGCCGGCGCAGGTGTTGCGGGCCATGGAGGCTGCGGTTCACCGCTTCATCCAGAAGCCGCAGACCTGCACCGAGGCCGCCGCCACCCAGGTCGAGCAGGCCAGCTTTGCCCTGATCGAATACCTGGAAGCCGTGCTGGGCAACAAGGTGTTGTCGCCTGTGGCGCTGTTCCCCCAGTACCGCGATGTGCAGGCACTGGCGGCAGCCGAGCGGGTGCACCCGGCCGATCTGTGGCCGTTCGAGCAGCGCGGGCAGGAAATGGGCGCGCCCGCCGACGTGGCCCCCCTGCAGCCCGACGTGCGCATCCGCTCGATGCTGGACCGTCTGGTGCTGCTCTCGATCAAGACCCGCAGCCCCGCGGCGGCGCAGCAACTGGTGCGCCTCTGTGCAGGGCTGTCCGCCAGCGCCGGTGCGGTGCGCGCAACCACCTTCTGGCGCGTCGCCGCAGCCTATTTCGAGGCGCTGGCACTGGACGCTCTGCCGGGTGATCTGTACGTGAAGCGGGCCGCGTCGCGCGTGCTGCTGCAGTACACGACCCTGGCCCAGGGACAGCAGCAGGTGTCCGAGACGCTGATGCACGACCTGCTGTTCTTCTGTGCGCAGGCCACCTTGCCGGCGGATGCGCCGGCGCCCCATGTCCGGGCGGTGCGGCAGGCGTTCGGGCTGGAGCAGGAGCCGCGTGTCGACTACGCCCGCGCCGAACTGGGCCAATACGATCCGGCCGTGCTCGCGCAGGCGCGCAAGCGCATCGGGGCGGCCAAGGAATCCTGGTCCCTTTTCACCGGTGGCGATACCAGTCGGGCGCGCCAGGTGCTGGACCAGTTCAGCCTGATCGGTGACTCGCTGATCAAGCTGCATCCCGGCAGCCAGGCGCTGGCCAAGGCCCTGCTCAAGGCGGTCGATTTTGCGGTCCGCAGCAGCCAGGGCGTGCGCCCCGAGCTGGCGATGGAGGTGGCGACCACGACCCTTTATCTGGAGGCCACGTTCGAGGACTTCGACCCGAACGATGCCGAGCTGTCGCGGCGGACCGAAGCGCTGGCGCAGCGCCTCGAAGGGGTGTTGTCGGGGCAGGCACCGCAACCGCTCGAACCCTGGATGGAGCAGTTGTACCGCCGCATCAGCGATCGCCAGACGATGGGCTCGGTGGTCGGCGAGCTCAAGGTGTCGCTGGCCGAGGCCGAGAAATCGCTCGACCAGTTTTTCCGCACCCCTGCCGAGAAGGGCGGCTTGCACGCCGCCGTGTCCCAGTTGTCGCAGATGCGGGGCGTGTTGTCGGTGCTCGGCCTGGAGCCGGCGGTGCAGACGGTGTCGCGCATGCGCACCGTGATTGAACAGAGCCTGCACGAAGACAGCGCGCTGGCCGAAGGCGAGAGCCTGCGGCTGCTCGGCAACAACCTCAGCGCGCTGGGTTTCCTGATCGACATGCTCAGCTACCAGCCGGCGCTGGCCAAGAAGCTCTTCGTGTTTGACGAGGAACGTGGTGAGCTGCTGCCCATGATGGGGCGCCGGGGCGAATCGGCCGAGCCGCGCCCAGCCCAGCGCGAGGCCTTGGCCCTCAGCGAGGATGTGCAGCGGGTCGTTGACGACGTGCAGCAGGGCACCGACCTGGTGGACCTCAGCCAGCGCCTGGACCGTCTGGCCGACGAGGCGACGCTGGCCGAGCATGCGGGGGTGGCCAAGGCCGCCCGCGATGCCGCGCAGGCCGTGGTGCGTCCCGATGCGTTGGAAGGCGCGCAGGCACTGGTGGGGCTGGCCGGGGCGGTGTCGCCACCGGCGGCACCCGCACAGGCGGAAGGCGCCGGTGCGGACGACGAGGATGACGGCGATCTGCTCGATATCTTCCTGGAGGAAGCCCGCGAAGTGACGGGCCAGGGCCACGCCGCCATCGAGGGCCTGCGCCAGGCTCCTGGGCAGCTCGAACCCCTGACCGCGTTGCGCCGGGCTTTTCACACCCTCAAGGGCAGCTCGCGCATGGTCGGGCTCACCGATTTCGGCGAAGCCGCCTGGGCGCTGGAGCAGGCGCTCAACGCGGCGCTGGCCGAACAGGGCGCGGTCGAGTCCGGTCTGTTGTCGCTTTCCACCGAGGCGCTCGACGCGTTGGGCCAGTGGGTGGAGGACATTGCCCAGGGCCGTGCTGGCCACTGGCGCCCGCAGCCATTCCGTGCCAGTGCCGACGCCTGGCGGCTGGAGCGGCGCGAACTGCCCCTGTCGGGTGTGGCGGCCGTTGACGCTCCGGTTGAACCGGGATCCGATGACGCGGTGCTGGCGGCACCGGTGGTGCTGTCGGACGAAACCACCGAAGCCGAGGTGACGCCGGACCTGGTGCCGCAAGCCGATGGCGAGGGGCCCTTGCCGGTCACCGTGGAGTTCGATGGCGATTTTGTCGAAACGGCGCCGTTCGATGAAGACACGATCACCGAAGAGGATCTGCTGGCAGCGGGAATTCCCGTGCCCGGTGCCGAGCCGCCACCCGCAGAGATGCCGTCTCTGGAGGCCATCGATTTCGAGCGTCTGGCCGCTTTGTCGGACCGTGCGGCCGAGGCGTCTGACGAGCCGGCGCAGGCGCCTGCGCCGGCGGGTATGAGCTTCCCGCCGATCGAGCCGCCCGCGCCCGACACGGCAGCGGTCGAGGTGGTGGAAATGCCGGCTTCGGCGTTCTCGGCCGACTGGCCGGAGCTGTCGCTCCCAGCCGAAGTGCCGGAGGCGCCTGCACCGGCCGCCGTGCCGGAAGAGCTCCAGCCCGTGATCGTCAGCGACGCGGAGGAGGCGCCAGCGCCCGACCCCGAGCCGGAACCGGCATCGCCCACAGCAGGAGCCGACGAGGGGCTGGTGACCGCTGACAGCGACATGCCGGCGGTCGCGGTCGTGGCCGAGGAATCCGCAGACGCGGCGAACATGGCCGATGACACCAAGGTCATCGGACCGTTGTGCATCGGCATCCGGCTCTACAACGTGTACCTCAACGAGGCCGACGAATGGTCCCGCCGGCTGGGCAATGGTCTGGCCGAATGGGCGCTGGAACGGCACGAACCCCTGGGCGGGCAGGCCGAGGCGCTGGCGCACTCGCTGGCCGGCAGCTCCGCCACGGTGGGATTCGAGCCGCTCTCGCGCATTGCCCGTGCCCTCGAGCACGCCCTGGGGGTGGCCGCTTCGCACCAGCAGGCCGGCCAACCCGTGAGCGCCGAGCGGGCGAAGCTGTTTGTCGATGCGGCCGAAGACATCCGCCGCCTGCTGCACCAGTTTGCCGCCGGGTTCTACAAGGAGCCGTCGGCGGAGCTGATCGCCGCGCTCGACGCCGTGACCCATGAGCCCTTGCCGAGTCTGGACGAGGGTGATTTCGATCCGCTCGCTTCGCCCCTGGACAGCCCGTGGGCACCTGGCGACGCCTTGGCGGTGGCGGAGCCTTTGCCCGCTGATGAAACCCCGGCCGACTTTGGCGTGTCGACCTTCGGCGCGATGACGGCACTGGAGCCGCCCGAGCCCCGCCGCGACGGGCCGGTGCAGGACATCGATGACGACATCGATGCGCTGGACACCATCGACGTCGATCTCTTTCCCATCTTTGCCGACGAAGCGCAGGAGTTGCTGCCCCATCTGGGCGGGGCTCTGCGCCAGTGGGTGGCAAGGCCGGAAAACGCCAGTGCCCGGGGCGAAGTGCTGCGCACTTTGCACACCCTCAAGGGCAGCGCGCGACTCGCGGGTGCCCTGCGCCTGGGCGAAATGGCCCACCGCATGGAAACCGAGGCCGAACGCCTGGGTTCCGACGTTCACCGCAGCGCGGATGTCGAGCCGTTGCTGGCGTCGTTTGACGCCATCAGCGCCCGGTTTGACCTTCTGCGTCGCAACGACTCGCCGGCCCAGGGGGTGGTGCAAACGGCGCCGGAACAGGACCTCTCGGCGACGCCGTTGCAACCGGATACCCAGGTCGCTGGTGAACCGTTGCCCGAGGTGTTCTCGCCTGCCGCTCCGGCACCCGAAGCCGTGGATAGACTGGCTGTGTCGGCCAGCATGGCGCCTGCTGTTCCCGGGCTGCAGGGTCTGGCCTTGCCGCCAGGGCCTACGGCCCCGGCACGTGCGGCGGGCGCGGCCGTGCGCGTGCGCCCGGAGCTGCTCGACCGGCTGGTCAACCAGGCCGGGGAGGTGATCATCACCCGCTCGCGTCTGGAGTCCGAACTGGTGACCTTGCGCGGTTCGCTCAAGGACCTCACGGGCAACCTCGACCGTTTGCGCCAGCAGTTGCGCGACATCGAACTGCAGGCCGAAACCCAGATGCAGTCGCGCCTGGCCCAGGCCAAGGACGCCAACCAGTCCTTCGATCCGCTGGAGTTCGACCGCTTCACGCGGGTGCAGGAGCTCACGCGCATGATGGCCGAGTCGGTGAACGACGTGGCCACCGTGCAGCGCAACCTCCAGCGCGCCGTGGACGCGACCGAAGACGGCCTGGCCGCCCAGGCCCGCCAGACGCGCGAGTTGCAGCGCGACCTGCTGCGTACGCGCATGGTGGAGTTCGAAGGGATTTCCGAACGCCTGTACCGCGTGGTGCGCCAGGCGTCGAAGGAGTCGGGCAAGCAGGTGCGGCTGGACATGACGGGCGGTGCCATCGAAATGGACCGTGGCGTGCTCGACCGCATGACCGCTGCGTTTGAACACCTGCTGCGCAACAGCGTGGTGCATGGCATCGAAACGCCGGACGTGCGCATGGCCGCCGGCAAGCCACCGGAAGGGCAGATCCACATCCGGCTGCAGCAGGAACTCAACGACGTGTCGGTCACCTTCGAGGACGATGGCGCCGGGCTCAACCTGCCGAAGCTGCGGGAAAAGGCGGAGGCTCAGGGCTTCGTCACGCCCGGGACGCAGCTGTCCGACGAAGAGGCTGCGCAACTGGTTTTTGCGCCTGGCCTGAGCACAGCCACCGAGGTCTCGGCGTTGGCCGGGCGTGGGGTGGGCATGGACGTCGTGCGCAACGACGTGGTCGCCCTGGGGGGGCGTGTCGAAACCACGACGCAACCGGGCCAGGGCACGCGCTTCAAGCTGGTGCTGCCGCTGACGACCGCCGTCACCCAGGTGGTGATGGTGCGGGCCGGATCGCTGGCTTTCGGGGTGCCGTCCAATCTGGTGGAAATCGTGCGCCGGGTTTCGGCCGACGAGCTGACGCAGGCCTACGCCAGCGGCACGCTGCAGGCCAGTGGCGAGGCCATTCCGTTCTACTGGGCGGGTGCTCTGCTGCAGGCTTCGCCGCAGTCGCAGGAACTGCAGGGCCGCACCCTGCCGGTGGTGATCTTCCGCTCGGCGGCGCAGCGCGTGGCGATGCACGTCGACGAAGTGCTGGGCAACCAGGAAGTGGTGGTCAAGAACCTGGGGCCGCAACTGTCGCGCCTGCCGGGCCTGGCCGGCATGTCGGTGCTGGCTTCGGGGGCCGTCGCCCTGATCTACAACCCGGTGGCTTTGTCCACCGTGTATGGCGCCCAGGTCCGCGAATGGGTGCTGGCCCAGCAGCAGCAAGCGCCGCAGGCGCACGAACCGGTGGTGGCCGATCTGGTGCCGAACGCCGTGCCGCTGGTGCTGGTGGTCGACGATTCGATCACGGTGCGGCGGGTCACGCAGCGCCTGCTGCAGCGCGAAGGCTACCGGGTGGTGCTGGCCGCCGATGGCTTGCAGGCGCTGGAGAAGTTGCAGGGCGAGCGGCCGTCGGTGGTGCTGTCCGACATCGAAATGCCGCGCATGGACGGCTTCGATCTCGTGCGCAACCTGCGCAACGACCCACGCCTGGCCAGCCTGCCGGTGATCATGATCACCTCGCGCATCGCCACCAAGCACCGCGACCACGCGCGCGAGCTCGGCGTCGACCACTACCTGGGCAAGCCGTACGCGGAAGACGAGCTGCTGGCGCTGATCGCCCATTACGCGCGCAGCGAAGCCCAGGCCTGAAGGGGCCGGGGCGCCGCTTTCAGCGGTGCCCGTGTGACCCGGAGGGCGAAGGGGCGGCCGCCCGGCTCTTGACCACCGCGTAGCGCTGCAGCGTGCGCTCGCGCGCCTGGGCGTGGTCGACGACGGGCGCGGGGTAGGTGGCCCCCAGTTGCACGCCCGCCGCCAGCAGTTCGAGTTCCCGTGCCTGCCAGGGGGCGTGCACCGCGTTGTCGGGCAGGGCCTGCAAGGCGGGCAGGTAGCGGCGGATGAACTTGCCTTGCGGGTCGAACTTCTCGCTCTGTGTCACCGGGTTGAAGATGCGGAACCAGGGCTGGGCGTCGCAGCCGCTGGAAGCCGCCCATTGCCAGCCGCCATTGTTGGCCGCGAGGTCATAGTCGATCAGGTGGTCGGCGAAGTAGCGTTCGCCCCAGTGCCAGTGCAGGCCCAGGTCCTTGACCAGGAAGCTGGCCACCACCATGCGCAGCCGGTTGTGCATGTAGCCGGTCTGGTTGATCTGCGCCATCGCTGCGTCCACCAGCGGATAGCCGGTGCGGCCTTCGCGCCAGGTGTCGAAGAGGGTCTGGGCGTGTTTGCCGTGTTCGAAGCGGATGGCGTCGTATTCGGGCCGGAAGGCCCGCTCCACCACGTGCGGGAAGTTGGCCAGGATCTGGTGGTAGAAGTCGCGCCAGATCAGCTCGCCCAGCCAGGTGGAGGCGCCTTGCAGGCCTTGCAGGTGCATCTGGTAGGCCACGGAGGCGACCTGACGGATGGAGATCGTGCCGAAGCGCAGGTGGACGCTGAGGTAGCTGGGGCCTTTGACCGCCGGGAAGTCACGCGTCTCGTGGTAACGGTCGATGCGCTCGACAAAATCCTCGAACAGGCGCTGCGCCCCGCGGGCGCCGGTGGGCAGGGGCAGTTGCGACAGGTTGGTGGGCGCGAAGTCGATGTCGGACAGGCGCGGCACCGGGGTGTTCCATTCGCCACCCTCCGGGCCAGGCAGCGGCGCCAGGCTGGCGGCGTGGCGGTCGATGGGGTAGGGCTGCAGGTAGAACGGGGTCAGCGCCTTGAGCCAGGCGTTGCGGTAGGGCGTGAACACGCCAAAGGGCTGTCCGGCCTGCGTCAGCACCTCGCGCCGCTCGAAGACCACGTGGTCCTTGAAGCCGTGGAACATGATGCCGGCGTGCGCGAGCGACCCGAGCACGTGGGCGTCGCGTGCCTTGGCGTCGGGTTCGTCGTCGTGGTTGGCGAACACGGCCTGCACGTGCAGGGCCTGGGCGATGGCCGGGATGGCGTCGCGGGCGCGGGCATGGCGCACGATCAGCCCGGTGGCTGCTTGGCCGTGCGCGGCGCCGAGGGCGCGCAGCCGCTGGTCCAGATCGACCAGCGACTCGCGAATGAACTCCACCCGGCGGTCTGCTTCGAGTCCGCGCGCCAGCAGCGGGTCGAGAATGTCGGTGTCGAAAACGAACACGCACCAGACCTGCCGGCACTGGCGCAGCGCGTGGTGCAAGGCGGCGTTGTCTTCCGCCCGCAGATCGCGGCGGAACCACATCAGGCCTCGGTCGTAACGGTTCATGCGCAACTGCGTGAAAGGGGGCTGAAGGTGTGCGGGTGGGCCGGAGGGGGCCGCTTAAAATCACCGGATGCCCGCTGATTTTGCCCCCATCAATCTGACCAATCACTTCCTGATTGCGATGCCCGGCCTCAGCGACGAGCTTTTCGGCCGCAGCGTGGTGTTCATGTGCGAGCACAGCGAGCGCGGCGCCCTGGGGCTGGTGATCAACAAACCCAGCGACATCCTGCTGCCCCAGCTGTTCGAAAAAGTGGAACTGCCGCTGCAGCGCGACGACCTGAGCGCGCTGCCGGTGTTCCAGGGCGGGCCGGTGCAGACCGAGCGCGGCTTCGTGCTGCACGACGCCATCGAGGCGGGCGAGGGCGAATCGGTCTACGCCTCCACGATGTCGATTCCGGGCGGGCTGGAGATGACGACCTCGCGCGACGTGCTCGAAGCCATGGCTTCGGGTGCGGGGCCGCGCCGGGTCTTCGTGACCCTGGGCTATGCCTCCTGGGGGCAAGGCCAGCTCGAATCCGAAATCACCGAAAACAGCTGGCTGACGGTGGAGGCCGATCCGGCGCTCATCTTCGACGTGCCGGTGACCGAACGCTACGACCGGGCCATGGCGCTGCTGGGGCTGCAGTCCTGGATGCTGTCGCCCGATGCGGGGCATGCTTGATGCACACCCCCTGCGCCGCTTCGCGTCTTCCCCCTCTCTCGCCTGCGGCGGGAGGGGGACGGCAGCCGTGGCCCGGCCAAGCCGGTTCCACGCTGCCCTGCGGATTGGGGCTTCCCTTCGTTGGCGTGGGGTTTCTTTCCAACCCTTCGCGTGTTGCGGAGTTGGCCTGATGGCGTCGTCGCCTTTTTCGGGCCAGACATTTCTGGCCTTCGACTATGGTCTCAAGCGCACCGGGGTGGCCACGGGCAACCGGCTTACGGGCACGGCCACGCCGCGTGGCACGATCACGGCCGAGGGCGATGCGCGTTTCGTGCAGATCGCCACGAGGCTGAAGGAATGGCAGCCCGATGCGCTGGTGGTGGGCGTGCCGTTCCACCCCGACGGGGCCGCGCACGAGAACACGGCGCGGGCGCAGAAGTTCGCCCGCCAGTTGCGGGGCCGTTTCGGCCTGCCGGTGTTCGAGGTGGACGAGCGCTACAGCACCACCGAAGCCCACAGCCTGGGCGCCCGCGACGCCGACAGCGCGTCAGCCTGCATCATTCTGGAACAGTTTCTGAGGAGCCTGCCGTCATGACTTCCCCGACCCCGTTGCCCGATGCCGAGCAACTGTATGGCGCGCTGCTCGCGGGGGTGAAAGCCCTGGCCGCCGCCACACCGCAGCCGATCCACCTGGCGGGCATTGCCTCCGGCGGCGCTTGGCTGGCCGAGCGGCTGCACCGCGACCTGGGGTGGCCCGGGGCGCACGGCGTGATCTCGTCGGCCATGCACCGCGACGACTTTGCGCGCCGCGGCCTGGCGCACAGCGAGCAGACGGTGCTGCCGTTCGAGATCGCCGGTGCCCACGTGCTGCTGATCGACGACGTGCTCTACACCGGGCGCACCATCCGCGCCGCACTCAACGAGCTGTTCGACTACGGCCGCCCGGCCAGCGTGCAACTGGCGGTCCTGATCGACCGTGGCGGCCGCGAACTGCCGGTGGAAGCCACCTTCAGCGCGGCACGGCAGGCCCTGCCGGAAGGCCAGTCGATCGAGCTCGGCCGCGACGCCGACGGGCGCCTGCATTTCGTGCTGGAAAACAAGGAAGCCTGAACACCATGGCACGCAACCCGCAACTCAACAAGAACGGCGAGCTGATCCACCTGCTGTCCACCGAAGGCCTGTCGCGCGACATCCTCACGCACATCCTGGACACCGCGACCAACTTCGTCAGCGTCAGCGACCGCGAGGTCAAGAAGGTGCCGCTGCTGCGCGGCAAGAGCGTGTTCAACCTGTTCTTCGAAAACAGCACCCGCACCCGCACCACTTTCGACATCGCCGCCACGCGCCTGTCGGCCGACGTGTACACGCTGGACATCGCGCGCAGCTCCACCGCCAAGGGCGAGTCGCTGCTCGACACCATCGCCAACCTCTCGGCGATGGCGGCCGACATCTTCGTCGTGCGCCACAGCGAAAGCGGCGCGCCCTACCTGATCGCCCAGCACGTGGCGCCCCACGTGCACGTGGTCAATGCCGGCGATGGCCGCCACGCGCATCCCACGCAGGGCATGCTGGACATGTACACCATCCGGCACTACAAGAAAGATTTCAGCAACCTGTCGGTGGCCATCGTCGGTGACGTGCTGCACTCGCGCGTGGCGCGCAGCGACATCCACGCGCTGACCACGCTGGGCTGTCCCGACGTGCGTGTGGTCGGCCCGCGCACCCTGGTGCCCAGCGACCTCTCGCACCTGGGCGTGCGTGTGTGTCACACGCTGGAAGAGGGCATCAAGGACTGCGACGTGGTGATCACGCTGCGCCTGCAGAACGAGCGCATGAGCGGCGCGCTGCTGCCGTCGAGCCAGGAGTATTTCAAGAGCTTCGGCCTGACCACCGAGCGCCTGCGCTGGGCCAAACCCGATGCCATCGTCATGCACCCGGGCCCGATCAACCGCGGCGTCGAAATCGAATCGGCCGTGGTCGACGGGCCGCAGAGCGTGATCCTGCCGCAGGTGACCTTCGGCATCGCGGTGCGCATGGCGGTGCTGAGCATCGTGGCCGGGAACGAGGCATGACTGTGCCCGCCTCGCCGTTCTGGAGCCCGGCGATCCGCGGCCTGCACGCCTACGTGCCGGGTGAGCAGCCGCAGGGTGAAGGCTGGATCAAGCTCAACACCAACGAGAGCCCGTACCCGCCGTCGCCGCGCGCGCTGGCCGCGATCCGGGCAGCGGCAGACGAGCGCCTGCGCCTGTACCCCGACCCCCAGTCGCTGGCGCTGCGCCAGACCGTGGCCAGCCGTTTCGGTCTGGAGGCTGCGCAGGTGTTCGTGGGCAACGGCTCCGACGAGGTGCTGGCGCTGGCCTTCATGGCGCTGCTGCGGCATCAGCGGCCGGTGCTGTTTCCCGACATCACCTACAGCTTCTATCCGGTCTACGCCAACCTGTACGGGGCGGCCTTCGAGCAGGTGCCGCTCGATCCGCAGTTCGCGGTGCGGGTCGCCGATTACGAACGGCCCAACGGCGGCATCCTGCTGCCCAACCCGAACGCGCCCACCGGGGTGGCCCTGCCCCTGGCCGACATCCGGGCGCTGCTGCGGGCCCACCCGACGTCGGTGGTGGTGATCGACGAGGCCTATGTGGATTTCGGCGCCGAGAGCGCCGCCGCGCTGGTGCCCGAATTCCCGAACCTGCTGGTGGTGCAGACGCTGTCCAAGTCGCGCGCGCTGGCCGGCCTGCGGGTCGGGTTCGCGCTCGGCCAGGCGGCGCTGATCGAAGCGCTCACCGTGGTCAAGGACAGCTTCAATTCCTACCCGCTGGACCGTCTGGCCCAGGCTGGCGCACAGGCGGCGCTGGCCGACGAAGCGCACTTCGAACACACGCGGCAGCAGACCATCGCCTCGCGCGAATGGCTGGCGGCGGCGCTGGCGGCGCGCGGTTTTGCCTGTTTGCCGTCGTGCGCCAATTTCCTGTTCGTGGCGCACCCGGACCATCCGGCCGCCGGGCTGATGCAGGCGCTGCGCGAGCGGCGTATCCTGGTGCGGCATTTCCGCCAGCCCCGCATTGACAACCACCTGCGCATCACCATCGGCACGCAGGCCGAATGCGAGCGCCTGGTGGCGGCCATCGACGAGGTGTTGGCGTGACGTCCCCCTGCGCCGCTTTGCGACGTCTCCCCCCTCTGGCGCAGCCCGGTGTGGTGCGGGGAGCGGCTGCGGCGCGTGGCATCCCTGAATGGAAAGAACGACCGGTCGCCGGTCAGCGAGTTGAGGCAGCATGAAGATCCTGATCCAGAACGGCCGCGTCATGGACCCCGCCACCGGGCGCGATGAAATCACCGACATCGCGATCGCCGCCGGGCGCATCATCGCGGTCGGCAACGTGGCGGCCGACTTCCACCCCAACCGCACCATCGATGCCAGCGGCTTGGTGGTGGCGCCGGGGCTGGTCGATCTGGCCGTGCGCCTGCGCGAGCCGGGGCAGGAACACGCGGGCATGCTCGAAAGCGAGATGGCCGCGGCCGCCGCCGGCGGCGTGACGGCGCTGGTCTGCCCGCCCGACACCGACCCCGTGCTTGACGAACCGGGCTTGGTCGACATGCTCAAGTTCCGAGCCGAAAAGCTGCACCAGTCGCGCGTGTTCCCGCTCGGGGCGCTCACGCGCGGCCTGCAGGGCGAGGTGCTGACCGAGATGGCCGAGCTGACCGAGTCGGGCTGCATCGGTTTCGGCCAGGCCGAGGTGCCCATCGTCAACACCCAGGTGCTGCAGCGCGCGTTGCAGTACGCGGCGACGTTCGGCTACACGGTCTGGCTGCGGCCGCAGGACCCGTGGCTGGGCAAGGGCGTGGCCGCCAGCGGCCCGCTGGCCACGCGCATGGGCCTGTCGGGCATCCCGGTCACGGCCGAAACCATCGCCCTGCACACCCTGTTCGATCTGCTGCGCAGCGTGCACAGCG
The DNA here is from genome assembly GCF_030160815.1 of Hydrogenophaga electricum. NCBI lineage: Bacteria > Pseudomonadati > Pseudomonadota > Betaproteobacteria > Burkholderiales > Comamonadaceae > Hydrogenophaga > Hydrogenophaga electricum. The sequence goes on from NZ_BSPB01000026.1 coordinate 44,359, forward strand.
CCAGCCGCGCGGCCGGCGAAAAAGGCCTGCGCGTGCACCTGTGCCGCCTGAGCAGTGCCGCCGGGCTGGAGCTCGTGCGCCAGGCCAAGGCCGAGGGGCTGCCCGTGACCTGCGACGTGAGCGTGCACAACCTGCACCTGGCCGATGTGGACATCGGCTATTACGACAGCCGCCTGCGCCTGCAGCCGCCGGTGCGCCAGCAGCGCGACCGCGAGGCCCTGCGCGCCGGCCTGGCCGATGGCACGGTCGATGCCCTGGTGTCCGACCACAACCCCGTCGACAGCGACGCCAAGGTGCTGCCGTTTGCCGAAGCCGAGCCTGGAGCGACGGCGGTCGAGCTGCTGCTGGGCCTGTCGGTCAAATGGGCGCAGCAGGAGGGGCTGGGCCTGATGCAGGCGCTGGCCGCGCTGACCACCGGGCCGCAGCAGGTGCTGGGCTCGGCGCTGGGCACGCTGCAGCACAGCGTCGGGCAGATCGCCGTCGGGGGGGTGGCCGATCTGTGCCTGTTCGACCCGAACGACAGCTGGGCGGTGCAGCCCGGCCAGTTGCGCAGCCAGGGGGTGCACACACCCTTCGAAGGCCATGAAATGCCGGCGCGCGTGCGCTGGACCCTGGTGGGCGGCTACGTCGCCTACGAAGGCAGGGGCTGAGGTGGCGGCGGGCCGGCGCTCGCCCCTGCAGGCGGCGTGGCGCATTGTGCGCGCCGTGACCCATGTGCTGCGCGGCATCTGGACCATCCGCAGCGAATTCGGCCGTCTGACGCCCGAGGCCTGCGACCTGCTGGTGCGCGAATGGTCTCGGCAGATGCTGGGCATCCTGGGCGTGGCGCTGCGCGTGCAGGGGGAGCTGCCCTCCCGCGGGCCGGTGCTGCTGGTGGCCAACCACAGCTCCTGGCTCGACATCCTGGTGATGAACGCGGCCCAGCCGGTGCGCTTCGTGTCCAAGGCCGACGTCAAGCGCTGGCCGGTGCTGGGCACCCTGGTGACCGGTGCCGGCACGCTCTTCATCGAACGGGAAAAACGCCGCGACGCCATGCGCGTGGTGCACCAGATGGCCGAGGGCCTGCGCGGCCATGCCCGGCTGGCGGTCTTTCCTGAAGGCACCACGGGCGACGGCCGCGCGCTGCTGCCTTTTCATGCCAACCTGATCCAGGCCGCCATCGTGGCCGAGGCGCCCGCGCTGCCCGTCGGTCTGCGCTTCGTGGACACGGCCACCGGCGAGCCCAGCGAGGCGCCGCTGTTCGTGGGCGACACCACCTTGCTGCAATCGGTGTGGCGCACGCTGCGCACCACGGGGGTCGGAGCGGAGGTGTTTTACGGCGATCCCCAGCGGGCCGACGGGCGCGACCGCCGCGCCTGGGCCCGCGATCTGCGTGTGGCGGTGGGCGGCCTTTGCGGTGCGGCCACGCCCGATACGGCGCACAGTCTTCCTGATCGGCGCGGGCTTCCTTCATAATCGGGGCCATGCAATCCCTGCGCGCTGCCACCACGCTCGCACGCCTCGTCCTGGCGTGGTTCGTGTTGACGCTGGGCGTTGCGGTGGCCTCGCCGATCATTCAGCCCCACTCGGTGGAGATGGTGTGTTCGGCGGCGGGCAACATGAAGCTGGTGGTGGTGGACAGCAACGGCGAAGCCGTGGTCTCGCCCCATTCGTCGCTCGATTGCCCGGCGTGCCTCGTGGTCACGCCGCCCACGCCGGCCATCGCGTGGGATTTTGAACCGGTGCAGCCGCTCAGCCAGGCGCTGCATCCTTTCACGGCCGCACACATCGCGGCCCTGACCGGGGCACCACTGCCCCCCCGCGGCCCGCCGGCCGCCGCCTGAACGGTCGCCGGCTTCCGCGTTCCGGGCTCTGTGGCCCGTGACATCGCGGCGGTGAACGGCGGCAATCGGTTCGGTATCGCAGCGGCAGGCCCGCCCGGTACCGATCTTCTTGCGGTGGTCAGGCCCCAGGGGCCCCGTCCGATCTGTGGCCCTGTCGAACCGGGGCGGGTCGACGGTGATGGTGGATCTTCATGGTTTCTTTGCGATGGTGGGCGTGCTGCGTATCGGCAGGCGCCTTGTTCATGCCCGCGGCCGCCTGGCCGCAGACCGCCGCGCCCGCTGCGGCGCCCCTTCCGGTGTTGCCCACGGTGGAGGTCCGCGCCAGCGGGTCGGTCGACGCGCTGGCCGAGCAAGCCCAGGAGCAAGCCCGGGAAGCCCTGTCACAGCGTGCTGGTGGCACGGCGCTGGTCACGGCCGACAGCTTCCGCCAGGGGCGCGCTGCCACGCTGACCGATGCCCTGGCCTGGGCGCCGGGGGTGCTGGCCCAGACCCGGCACGGGCAGGAGGCGCGGTTTTCCATCCGGGGTTCGGGCATCCAGCGCGGGTTCCTGATGCGGGGCATCCAGATCTACCAGGACGGCACACCGCTGAACCAGGCCGACGGGGCCGGTGATTTCCAGTCCGTCGATCCGCTGTCCACGCAGTACGTCGAAGTCTGGCGCGGCGCCAACGCGCTGGAGTACGGGGCCAACGGCCTGGGGGGTGCGGTGAACTTTGTCTCCCCCACTGGCCTGACGGCGCCGCGCGCGTCGCTGCGGCTGCAGGCGGGCTCTTTCGGCCAGCAGCAGGTGCAGGCCAGCCTGGCCGGCCGCCATGAGGCGCTGGATGGCTATCTCAGTGTCAGCGACAGCCGCCAGGACGGCTGGCGCGAACAGTCGGCCACGCGGACCCGCCGCGTTTCGGCCAACGTGGGGGCACAGGTGGGGGAGGGGCTGGAGCTGCGCGCCTTCCTGGCTTACCTTGATGCCGATCTGCAGATGCCCGGCAGCCTGACCCGTGCGGCCCTGAACACCGATCCGCGTCAGGCCGCGCCCGGTTATGTGAACCAGAACGCGGTCAACAACTACACGCGCACCCGGGGGGCCGTGCGGGCCACGTGGCAGCTCAGCGACCAGGTGCGCTGGACCACCGTGGCCCACACCTCCGAGCGCGACCGGTTCCACGCCATGACCATGGGGATCCTCCAGCAGGACCTGCGCGACAGCGGTTTCGATTCGCGCGTGGTGGCCGCGTGGGGCCCAGCGGGGCTGACGCGGCAGCTCACGGCCGGCCTGTCCTCGGCCCGTCTCAAGGGGGAAGAATGGCGCTTCGCCAATGTGGGCGGGCAGGCCGGCGCGGCCACCGGCCGCAATACCTTGCGTGCGCGCCAGGACACGCTGTACGGCGAATACGCGCACGGGCTGGATGAACGCTGGACCGTGCAGGCCGGGGCCCAGGCGGTCCGGGTGAAGCGGCGGGTAGACAACCACACCACGCCTTCGGCCAGCTACGACACCGCATTCGACCATGTGGCCCCCAAGCTGGGCGTGCTGTACGCGCTGACCCCGACGGCCCAGGCCTACGCCAACGTGAGTGGCAGCGACGAAGTGCCGCCCATTGGCGAGATGGTGGTTCGGCCGCAATGGCCGCTGGGCCATCCGCAAAAGGCCACCACGGTCGAAGCGGGCTGGCGCGGTCGCGCGGGGGACCTTTCGTGGGACATGGCGGTCTACCACGCGCGGGTCCGCCACGAACTGCTGGCACTCACCGACGCCACCGGCGCAGCGCTGGGCACGACCAACGCCGACCGCACCGTGCACCAGGGGCTGGAGCTGTCGGCCAGCGTGCCGGTGGCGCCGTCGTTCGCGTTGCGCCTCCAGTACCTCTACAACGACTTCCGCTTCGACGGTGATCCGCTCTATGGCGACAAGCGCCTGGCCGGCATTCCGCCGCACCTGCTGCGTGCCGAACTGCGCTGGAAGGCCGCGCCGTGGCTGACCGTGACGCCCGGTCTGGAGTGGTTGCCCGGCAAAACCTGGGTCGACCACGCCAACACCGTGTCGACCCCGGGGTACGCGCTGTGGAACCTCACGTTCAGCGGCGAACTGGGCCAGGGCTGGAGCTGGTTCGTCGAAGGCCGCAATTTGAGCGATCGCCGCTATGTGGCCACCACCGCGGTGCAGGCCCAGGTGCGGGGCGCCGACGGGGCCTATTACTTCCCGGGCGACGGCCGCGCGGTCTACGCCGGCCTGAGCTGGCGCATGCCCTGAGCGTTGCCTGTTATTTCTTTCTGTTTTCCATCCCCTGTCCAAGGAGCTTACCCATGAAAACCTTCATCACCGCCAGCCTCATGGCCCTGGCTTCGCTGAGCGCCGCCGCCCACGACGGCCACGCCCACGGCAGCACCAGCGTCGACGTCAAGGACGCCTGGGTGCGTGCCACCGTCGCCCAGCAAAAAGCCACCGGAGCGTTCATGCAGCTGACGGCCAAGGCTGACAGCAAGCTGGTGGCCGTGCAGTCGCCCGTCGCCGGTGTGGTGGAAATCCACGAAATGGCGATGGACAACAACGTCATGAAAATGCGCGCCCTGCCGGCCGGGCTGGAGTTGCCCGCCGGCAAGGCCGTGGAACTCAAGCCCGGTGGCTACCACGTGATGCTGATGGACCTGAAGGGCCAGGTGAAGGCCGGTGACACCGTGCCGCTGACCCTGGTCTTCGAAGGCAAGGACGGCAAGCGCGAGACCGTCGAGCTGCAGGCACCCGCCCGTCCGCTCAACAGCGCCGGCATGGCCGCGCCCCAGGGCGACCAGGGTGGCCACGGCGCGCACAAGCACTGACCGGAAAAGCCCTGACGCGCTGATCTCACTCGCCCGATGACCCTCTCCCGCCTGTCCGTCACGGCCCGTGGCCTCACCCGCTGGGTGCTGGCCATGATGCTGCTGGCCAGCCTGGCGCCCGCGTTCTCGCGCGCGCTGGGGGCCGGTGGCGGGCCGCCGGGCGCGGCGGCGCCGGGCAGCGGCT
>NZ_BSPB01000027.1:0-47296 GCF_030160815.1 Hydrogenophaga electricum
ATAACGCTCGGCGGGCGTGGCCTGCGGCACCTGGCCAGCCTGCCACCAGACGCGCCAGCGCTCCGGCGCCTTTTCCGACAGCACCCGCGCGCGCGCCGAGGCGTAGGCGTGCACCGCCACCGCCTCAGAGGCGGCCACCGCCGACTTGCGCGGCCCGAGCGGCGTGCTGGCAGCCCCGGCCGGCAACCGCGCGCGCATGTCGGCCATGCGTTCGGTGCTCAGCGGGTGGCTGCGCAGGTAGGGATAGGAGCCGTCGTCATTCAGCCGCGACACCTGCTGCAGCTTGTCGAACATCGAAACGAAACCGTGCCCGTCGAAGCCCGCGTCGGTGAGCACGCCAAAACCCACCCGGTCGGCCTCGCGCTCCATGTCGCGCGAGAAGTTGAGCTGGTTCTGCACCGCCATGGCCTGCCCACCCATGATCGCCGCGTTGGCCACGTCCACGTTGGAGCTGGCGCTGGCCGCCAGCGCGCCCAGAATCATGGCGCCCAGGATCCAGGGCGCCTGCTGTGACTGGCGGCTGAGCATGCGCGCAATGTGCCGCTGCGCCACGTGCGAAAACTCGTGCGCCAGCACACTGGCCAGCTCTTCAGGGGTGTCGGTCACGGCCACCAGGCCCAGCTCCACCCCCAGATACCCCCCTGGCAGGGCAAAGGCGTTGACCTGCTTGGTGTTGGACAGCATCAGCTCCCAGGCCAGGCGCTCGTCCAGTTCGGGCGACAGCTCACCCCGCTTGCGCGCCGCCACCAACAAGGGCTGCCACAGCGAATCGAGGTAATCCACCAGCACCGCATCGTCCAGATAGTCCGGATCGCGGTAGATGCTGCGCGCGATGCTGTCGCCCAGTCGGCGTTCTTCGCTCAGCCCCATGTCCGAGCCGTCGCCCAGCGAAGGCAGCGACGAGCCCGCCCGCCCTGGTGGGGTGCTTTGCGCCTGGGCGGGCGCCGATGGCGACAGGGAAGCGGTCAGCACCAGGGCGCACAGGGCAGCGGCCAGCGACACGGCGCGCACGGAAGAGGCTGCAGGGACAAGCATCTTCGTATGATGCCGCCAAGCGCCCAGGGTTTCTGTAAATCCCATGCAAAGTTTGCCTGACATGCCCGACACCCCGACTCCTCCGACCGACCAGCCTGCCCACAGCCCCCTGACGCATTTCGATGCCCAGGGCCAAGCCCACATGGTAGACATTGCCGCCAAGGCGGCCACGCACCGGGTGGCCATTGCCGAAGGCCGCATCACCATGCAGCCCGCCACACTGGCGCTCATCCGCGAGGGCCATGCCCGCAAGGGCGACGTACTGGGCATCGCCCGGATCGCCGGCATCCAGGGTGCCAAGCGCACCAGCGACCTGATTCCGCTGTGCCATCCGATCGCGCTCACCCGCGTGACCGTGGACTTTGAGCTCGAACCCGACACCCCGGCCGTGCGCTGCCTGGCCCGGGCCGAGTGCACCGGCCCGACCGGCGTTGAAATGGAGGCCCTGACCGCCTGCAGCGTGGCCCTGCTGACGATCTACGACATGTGCAAGGCCGCCGACCGGGGCATGACGCTGCAACACGTGCGGCTGCTGGAAAAACACGGTGGCAAGAGCGGGCATTTTGTGGCCGAATAAACGTCTGCCACCCGGGAGGGCGTTGCCATGAAAACCTTCCAGTGCACCCAATGCGGCAGCCTGGTGTTCTTCAACGATCTGGTCTGCGTGACCTGCCGCCACGCGCTGGGCTTCGACCCTGAGGTGCTCAGCCTGCGGGCTGTGGGTCCCGAAGAAGGGGGAGACATCGACGGCCCCTGGCGCTTCTGCCGCAACCACGCCGACCACCAGGCCTGCAACTTCCTCGTCGCGGCCGACGATCCCGACGGCTACTGCGTCTCGTGCCGGCAGACCCGCGTCATCCCCAACCTCGAAGTCCCCGGCAACCGCCAGCGCTGGGCCACCATCGAACACGCCAAACGGCGGCTGTACTACACCCTCGCCAAACTCGGCCTGGAAAACGCCCGCTCCAGCGACGCTCCGCTACCGACCCCGGTCTACGAATTCCGTGAAGACGTGCCCGGCGAAGAGCCCGTGATGACCGGCCACGCCAACGGCCTCATCACCCTCAACATCGCTGAAGCCGACGACACCGAGCGCACCCGCCGGCGCACCCACCTGCACGAGCCCTACCGCACCCTGCTCGGCCACCTGCGGCACGAAGTGGGCCACTTTTATTGGGACCTGTTCTTCCCGAACAATTCCCCCGCCCTGGAGCAGTTTCGCCAATTGTTCGGCTACGAACGCACCGACTACGGCCAGGCCCTGCAACGCCACTACACCTCCGGCCCACCCGCCGACTGGCCCGCGCACCACGTCAGCAGCTACGCCACCATGCACCCATGGGAAGACTGGGCCGAAACCTGGGCCCACTACCTGCACCTGATGGACCTGCTGGAAACCGCCGCCCACTTCCAGATGCAGTTCAGCCTGCAAGGCCCAGGCGAAGCGGTCATCACCCGGTGCCAGGATCCCTACGCACCCGGAGACGCACAAACGTCACCAACGGCCTTCACCGAGTTGCTCAGCCAGGGTATGGCCACTTCACTCGTGCTCAACAGCCTCAACCGCAGTCTGGGACAGGACGACGCCTATCCGTTTGCGCTGTCGACACCGGTATTGGAGAAATTGGGGTTTGTGCATGAGGTGGTGAGAAACATCCATCCTGTACCTCTCCCACAAACACCCACCACTCTCCAATAACCAAACTTGCTCTCAAAAGAGCGTAAGCTTCTCTCACCATTTTTTCCAAGAATCTGTGCGCCACGCGTACACAGACTCATCGAAAACACGACTCCCATAGCGCTCGGACAAATTAGGCTGGGAATCCAAAATGGAAGACCCGAAACCCACCTGATATGAGCGACCCAGTAACACCTGGAGAATAGTGGGTGCTACGTCAAATTGACTGGCCGTCCGACCCACCGTTCGTGGGGTCAAGGCCTTATCCCATATCACCATTCTATTGCGGCGCGGCGCAGAATTCTGGCTCAGTGCCTCGCGCGCCTGGCTATTCATCATCAGGTGGTCCGACAGCAGCACAATGGTCGAATCATGAATGTTGTCACGAACTATTTGCTCCAGAAAATCGCCCAAAATCTCATCAGTGCATCGCAGCGCATTCAAATGCTCGACATCACCTCGACCGTAACGAACACCCCGAAGCTTACAAGCAGGTGAAGCAAAACCTTCTGGGGGATGACTATCCAGCGTCAATGTAACCAACGCAAACGGAAGATGACTCGATGCCCGAAGCGCTCCGATTTTCTGTCGCACCAAGGGCAAAAGTTCGTCATCATAAATCCCCCATTTTGACAGAGGCGAATTAGGATTTGACAATTTTTCAAGGCCAAAAATCTCCTCAAAATTCATCGTTTCATAATAGCGCCCTTTGCCAGCAAAATCACTGCTCGCCCCTCCCATATAGACACGCCAAAAACCCTGCTTTCCCAAATAATCAGACAAACAGTTATAGCCACCGGCAAATTTACCAAAATCATTTGACTCATTCCTCAACCGATGCGATGAGAGAGGAACACCACATTGCGTTGCAATCATTCCTGCAATAGTCCACTCTGACATTGGGGCCTGTTGAATACCTTCAAAGACAACCCCTTGTGCACTCAAAGCATTCAATTTAGGCATCAAACCAGGAAAGAGACTCTCGTCAAAAAATGCCCACTCCAAAGATTCAGAATAAATGACTATGAGATTTTTCTTTGACCCGCTCAGCCTCTCCGGAACACTGTTAGCAGCAAGAAAATTCGGAAGATCGATATGATCAATTTTATTCATACCCGCAGAGGTTGCCGTCAGAGACACCTCCTCGGTCAATGGGGACATGATACCCCCCATTGCTGCCCCCCCAAAAACCAGAAATAGTTGCATGCCAACCGAAGCAGGCAAAAATTTTGGCAATCTAGCCCTGATCACGCCATAAAAAAATAAACCCAACACCAACACAATAACCGGCACAGCATAGAGAACTTCATCATACGCCGTCAGCAGAATCACATCCTTCCACGAGGCGTTGAGAATATAATAAAGAACAGCTTCATTGAAGCCATTTCCAGTAATGGAATTAATCAGAAAATAAGCAGCCACCCAAATAATATTCAGCGCGAACAGGCCTGCAGCTGTATACCAAAGCCACCTAGAGCCCACAAAAAAGTAGGCGACCAAGAACACCACCGAACAAACACCCGCATGGATCAATGCATACTCAAACAACACCTTCACGCCTCATTTAAACTCCACTTGAAACAGCCGTCCTCCAAAAAAAAAGGCGCCATAAGGCGCCTTTTTTTTTGCAAGGTCAGCTCATCAGCCGCGGCATGTTGCAGGGCGATACTTCTGAGGAATCGTACCGCTACAAACCCATTGACCAACACCCGAGCCAGCAGTAATAGCCGTAGTACCAGTAGCGCCGGCATAAGGAGTCAAAACAATGGTTTGGCCATCGACGTCAGTGGCAATCCCCTGGGCAGTCACAGTGATCACACCAGCAGCGGAGGTCGCCACGCTAGCCACATACTGCGAAACAGCCGTAGAAGACTCGCAGCCATAGCCGTTAGCGCCAGGCAGGGTCGCGGTAGATTGAGCGGTTTCTGTAACAGCCGTACGGCAAGCAGAGGCGGCCAAGATCACTTCGGACACCTTCGCTCGCTTGGTGTAGTCCTGATAGGCCGGCAGCGCCACGGCAGCCAGAATACCGATGATGGCCACCACGATCATCAGTTCGATCAGGGTGAAACCCTGTTGCAGGGAACGCTTCATGGATAACTCCTTGGAGAGGGTTGGAAAGTAGACGGGAGGACTGATGCAGATGCCGTGCCAGCACGAAGTGAGTCTGTTTTTGCGGTCTTTTTCACGCTTCACGCGCGAGGGTGACACTTTGTGACGCTCAGCCGGCTCAAGCAGGGTGACATTTTTTGTCAGCCCTCTTTGCGGAGACCGGTTTTGTCACTCCCGAGGCCTCGGATTGGGCATACGTGCCCAGGCCCCCAGGGGCACAGGACCTCGCCCCTGGGATCCCGCCTGCGCGGGAACGACGGCGCGGTCGGGTGCTGCTGGATGCGATGGGGTAATCAGGAGCCAGAAGCGGAAGGCTCAGGCACACAAGCCCACTTCTGCGCGACTCAAAGCTCAAAGCTCAAAGCTCAAAGCTCAAAGCTCAAAGCTCAAAGCTCAAAGCTCAAAGCTCATGCCGGCCGCCAGCCAGCGGATGTCGTGCCGGGCTTCGCTGTCACCATCAGGCATGGCGTCGAAGCGGGCGATTTCTTCCATGATCAGCCCGGTTTCGGCCGGCTTGGTGTGGGTGATGTAGATTGGGTAGGCGTTGCGGCGGGCGATCTGGTCGAGTTCGGCGGCCAGCGTGCTGGGGGCCAGGTGCAGGCTGCGTCGCGCCAGGTCGCGCTCGCGGTCGCTGAAGGCGGTTTCGATCACGAGCATGGCCACCGGCAGGTCGTTCACCCTCGCCCAGAAAGCGGGGTTGCGTTCGGTGTCGCCACTGAACACCCAGTGCCCTTGCGGCGCTGCCACCGCGTAGCCGACAGCGGGCACGGTGTGCACGGCCGGCAGCGCCTCCACGGTTTTGCCAGCCACGGTGAAAGTCTGCCCGACCTGAATGGGCACGAAGCGCATGAGCGGCGCCTGTGCATTGGGAATGACCGCGAAGTTGGGCCAGATGACGTTGTTGAAGACGTGCGCCTCCAGGGCCGCAATCGTTGCGGGCAGGGCGTGCACCTGCAGCGGCCCCAGTCCGGCGGCCAGGCGGCGCGACGCCACAGCATCGAGCATCAGCGGCAGGCTGGCCACATGGTCCAGGTGCGAGTGCGTGAGCAGCACATGGCGAATGCGCAGCATGTCGTCCAGGGCCAGATCCCCCACGCCCGTGCCGGCGTCAACGAGCACGTCGTCGTCGAGCAGAAATGACGTGGTGCGGCAGCCTTGGGCAATGGCGCCCGAGCATCCGAGAACTTTGACCCTCATCAATCGACCTGTGTATTCCCCCACACACCCGGGCCACATGGCCGGGCGTTCCGGTGTGTTTGTCACCTACTTGGTGACGAACGTCGTGATGCCATCCCAATCCGTGTCGGGAGGGCTGATCCGTGCAGAGGCTACCCGGTCGGCCCAGAGCCGGTAAAGGACTTTTTTCTCGTTCAAGCGCTGCAGGCGTTCCAGGGCCGTTTCACAGGCGATCCAGTCGCGCGCACGCCACGCCTGCTGAAAATCTGACCAGAGTCGAAGTTCTTCCCGCAGCGCGGGGGTGACGGCGTCAGCCACGCACAGTGGGGTCCAGATGTTCACCGCGAGGGCCTTGCCTTTGACACGAACGAAGTCGATGGGTTGCCAGCACAGGCCCTGTACCTGCGCCTGCGTCGCTTCGCTGGCCACGATGGCAACCCCGTACTCGCGCGACAGGCTTTCGAGCCGCGCGGCCAGATTGACCGCATCGCCGATCACGGTGTAGCTGCGGCGCAGGTCCGAGCCCATGTCGCCCACGCACATGGCGCCCGTGTTCAGCCCCACCCCCACGCCGATCAGTGGCAGGCCAGCCTGGGCATGCCGGGCATTGATGTCGTCGATGGCGCGCAGCATGTCCAGCGCGGCTTCGGTGGCGCGCCGCGCATGGTCGGGCATGTCGACCGGCGCCCCCCAGAAGGCCATGACGCAATCGCCCATGTATTTGTCGATCGTGCCCTGGTGGGCCCGGATGACCTGCGACAGGCGGCTGAAGACCCCATTGAGCAGCGCCTGCAGACGCAGCGGGTCCATGCCTTCGGCAATCTGGGTAAAGCCCCGCATGTCGCAGAACATGACCGTCATTTCGCGCGTGCTGGCAGCCATGCTGTAGCTGTCAGGGTCCTTGACCATCTCGTCGACCAGTTCGGGGGGCACGTAGGTACCGAACAGTTGGGCCAGTTCCCGCTTGGCGCGGGTTTCGATGAGGTAGCCGTAGCTCATGTTCAGCGCCACGGCGAAGGCGGCCATCACCAGCGTGGTCGCCAGGGGCAGCACCAGTCCGCTGGCGGTGTAGAACAGCGTATTCAGCGCGACCAGCACCAGCAGCACCGAGACACTGAGCCACGCCGCCCTCGCGGCCGACAGCAGGGGCAACACCACCGCCAGCAGCACGCCCACCAGCAGCAGTTGCACCAACTCGAAGCCGGTGGCGTAGTCGGGCCGGACCTTGAGGTCCCCGTCCAGCAGCGCGCTGAGCAGGTTGGCATGCGTTTCGACGCCGGGGTAGGCCTCGCCCACGGGCGTCACGCGCAAGTCCATGAGACCGGGGGCGGTGGTCCCCAGCAACACGATGCGCCCGCGCAACTCGCCTGGGGCCAGGCGCCCATTGAGCAGGTCCGTGGCCGACACATAGCGGTACGAGCCCCCTTCGGGGCCTCCGCTCCCTCGAAAAGGCACCAAGGCCGCCACCCGCTGGTCGACCGGGATGTCCAGATGCCGACCGTTCTTGACCAGGCGCACGCTCTTGAGCGCCAGGTAGTCGGACGAAAGAAAGCGCTCGGGCGGGAAGCCCGGCATCACCGCTGGCCACTGAAGCAACTGCCGGAACATGGCCAGCGCCAGCGACTCGTAGTAGCGCCCCTGGTAGTCGGCCAGCAAAGGCATGGAGCGCACCACCCCATCGGCATCGGTGATCGCGTTGAAAAACCCCGCGCTCCCTGCCGCGGCCGTCAGCGGCGCGATGTTGGCGCCGTAACCATCCCACTGGGTGAACAGGGCCCTGCGCCCCTGCAACGCCGCAGCATCCATCACCGGGGTCGGCAGGACACCGCTGGTGCGCCCACCACGATCGCTGGTGAAGTAGTAGCCCAGCACGGCGGGCCGGTCGCGCAGGGCCGCTGCCAGACGGGCATCGCGATCCAGTTCGCTGCGCAGTGCTTCCACCTGCTGGGCGAAGCCGGGTTGCTGCGCCAGCGGCCCCTCCGCCAGACGTTGCAACTGCTGCAAGCCGGAGCTCTCGTCGGGCTCCGCAAAAACCGTGTCGAACCCCAGCAGGGCAATGCCTTGCTGCTCGAAGAGCACATCCACCAGCCGTGCGACGCGGTCGCGCGGCCAAGGCCAGCGGCCTTCATCGGCCAGGCTTTTTTCGTCGATGTCGACAATGACGATGCGCTCGTCGAGCGTTTGCGACATGGTCAGCCGCAGCCGGGTGTCATAGAAAATTTCGTCCAGCCGCTGCAGTACCGGCATGGGCAACACCCCGACCACGTGCAGCACCGCCAACAGCAAGGGTATGAACGTGACGCCGATGCGGGCGCCGTGCCGGCGTAGCAGTTGCATGGTTGGCGGGGAAACCGCCACCGGGCGGCGTGCACCCGGCAATGGGGTCAGGACTGGATGAACTGCATCTGCGTACCAGCCAGCTCGATCAGGTCGCCATGGCGCAGCTGGATGGCATCGGTCCCGATCGGGTTGCCGTTGACCGTGGGCTTGGTCGCCCCTTCGACCAGGGCCACCACGTAGCCCTGAGGGCGCCGGGTAATCGCAGCCACCGCCACGCCCGGTTTGCCGATGGTGGTCACCACCTTGACCAGCGGCACTTCACGCCCGGCTGCCGCACCGGACATGACCTTGATCGCGGCATTGCCCACGGGTGCGGGAGACTCCGCGCCGCCCACCACGGCCCCACCCTGGATGACCATGGTCTTTTCGTAGTTGTCCGATGCGCCGTCGTGCACGAACTTGATCTTGTACTTGCCAATTTCGACGGTATCGCCATTTTGCAGTTGCTGCTTCTTGATGGCTTTGCCGTTGACGTAGGTCCCGTTGGTGCTGTTGAGGTCTTCCAGAAACACGTCGGCGCCCGACATCTGCAGCACAGCGTGTTCACCGCTGACCGCGAGGTTGTCAATGACGATGTCGTTGTAGGGACGGCGGCCCAGAGTCGTGCGGTCCTTGGTGAGTTGCACTTCCTTGATGACGACACCATCGATAGAAACGATCATTTTCGGCATGGCCGACTCCTGTGACCCATTCAGTTAATTCTAAAGACCTAGCCATTTCCCAGCATACGCGAAAGCAGGCCACGTCGGACCATCCTGGCCGTCGAATGCACCAGTATGACCGAAATGTTGTCACGCCCCCCCGCTTCGTTGGCCGCCTCGACCAGGGCCCGGCCGCGCTCTTCGAGCGAGCCTGTTTCCAAAAGTATCGCTGCGATGGCGTCATCCGGCACCATGTCGGTGAGACCATCCGAGCAAAACAGGTAGACGTCGTCCACTTCCAGCCGGAATTCGTTGACTTCCAGCAACACTGTGTCTTCGACCCCCAAAGCCCGGGTCACGAGGTTCTTGTGGGTGGCGAATTGCGCCAGTTCGGGCGAAATCAGGCCGGCGTCAATCTGCTCCTGCAACAGCGAATGGTCGCGCGTCAGTTGCTGCAGCGTCTCCCCGCGCAAGCGGTAGCAGCGCGAATCGCCCACATGGCCGATCATGGCCCGGGTGGGCTGGAACACCCCCATCACCAGCGTGGTCCCCATGCCGGCGTACTGCGCCTCCGAGTTGGCGGCATTGAAGATGGACCGGTTGGCATTGTCGGTACAGATTTCCATGGCCCGGCGCAGTTCGCGGGCGGTGGCCTCATGCCCGCCTTCGGCAATCCAGCGGCCCAGTTCGGTACGAATGAACGAAGTGGCCATGGCGCTGGCCACTTCACCCGCGTTGTAGCCCCCCATGCCATCGGCCAGCACCACCACGTGATTGTCGGCGTCGGTGGACACACAATCTTCGTTGTTCTCCCGGACAAGACCCGGATCGGTCTGGCTGTAATAGGCAAAGTTCATGATGACGGCTTTATAGCCGGATATCGGATTCGGTCCGTACCCAGACCTGTGTTTGTACTGCGGTTTGTGTCGGTGACGCTGCTCCCGGCAAGGCTTCCGTTGCCAGGGCATTGCCAGGCTGCTCTGCTGCAGCGGGCGCCTCTGGTGCCACGGAAGCCGCCCAGCGGGCCAGTGCTTCCGCCAGGTCGCGCCCCCGCTGAGGGCGCAACGCGGGGTCCTTGGCCAGCACGGCGGCCAGCAGTTGGCCCAACCCGGGCGGCAGGTCGGGGCGCAGGCTCGACAGGTCCGGCGCGGGCTGGTTGGCAATCTGGTACATCAGCGCAGCCATCGAATCGGCCTGGAATGGCAAAGACCCCGTCAGCATCTGGAACAGCATCACGCCCAGCGAATAGAGATCGGACCGGCCATCGATCCGGCGCCCCGCGAGCTGCTCGGGCGACATGAAGCTGGGCGTGCCCAGCACCACGCCCGTTTTGGTCCGGCTGGAGCCGGTGACGCGCGCGATGCCGAAATCGGTGACTTTGACCCCGCCGCTCGCCGGGTCGTACATGACATTGCCTGGCTTGACGTCGCGGTGCACCACCTGCTGCTCATGCGCATGGTCCAGCGCCAGCGCCACGACCTGCCCGATGCGCAACACTTCGGCAGCGGGCAACAGCCGCCCGGGGCGGGTATGCGCCGTGAGATCGTGACCACGCAGGAATTCCATGGCGATGTAAGCCAGGTCGTGCTCCTCGCCAGCGTCGAAAATCGTCACGATGTGCGGGTGCTGCAACCGGCCTGCTGTTTCCGCTTCGCGGAAGAATCGCTCCCGCACCGCCTGCAGTTCCGGGCCTTCAAACTCGGCAGACAACGCCAGGGTCTTGATCGCGACGACCCGGCCAATCGTGGGGTCCTGCCCTTGATAGACCACGCCCATCGCCCCTTTGCCCAGCGCTTTTTCGATGCGGTATCGACCCAGCATCGGCTTTTCCAGGCCTGCGGTATCCAGCACCAGATTGCCTCCGGGGTGAGCCACCTGCGTGCCCAGCATCAGGCTGTCGTCCAGCCGGCGCACCCGCTCCAGCCGCTCCTGGGTCGCCGAATCCCCGGGCTCCAGCCCGAGCATGTGCTCGTACACCGACTGCGCCTTGCCGAACTGGCGGCGGCGCTCGAAGTCGAGGGCCAATTGGGACAGGTTGGCCATCAGCGCGTCGCTGTGCGGCACGCGTCGGAAGCGGTCGAAGGCCTGATCAGGCTGCCCCTGCCCCAGCAACGCCAGCCCCATCTGCCGGTTGGTTTCGGCCGACTCGGCGTCGGCACGGCGGGTGCGGGTTTCGGTGACCAGATACCGGCGCGTGGTCAACGCCAGGTAGCCGAACAGCAGCAACAGGGCCGGCAGCACCATCTGGAGCCAGACCGCCTGCCAGGCCAGCAGGCCATATTCCAGACCAAGCAGCCCCACAAAGAGCCCCCCGGACACCCAGGCCCCGCGTGCAGCGCCCCAGCGGGGAAGCACCGCCACCAGATAGACAGCGATCAGCAAAAAGACACCGCCCTCCATACCACCCGCCCAGGCAGGCACCTCGATGAAATGGTTCTGCAGAATGCTGGACGTGACGTGTGCCAGGATGCTGGCCGGAGCCATGGCGGGTGAGATGGGGGAGCTGAACACCGTCCCCACGCCAGCGGCCGTCGCGCCGATGATGACAATCTTGCCGGCGTACTTGCTGGCCGGAATCTGCCCGCTCAGCACGTCGAAAAACGAGTCCTCGCTGAATGCTGGGTGCCCGTTCCGATCCGGATAGAACTGGGGCAGCACCATGGCCCGATCGTCCGTCGGAATCAGCCGCCGGCCCAGGCGCACCCCGACCCCCGGCTCGAACCCCAGGTCGGCGGTGCCAAGATTCAGGCTCCGGGCCGCGGTCACCAGCGCCATGGAAGGCATGGCGTAGCCGTCGAAATGGATCAGCAAAGGTTCCTGCCGCAGCACGCCATCGGAATCCAGCCACTGGTTCAGATGCCCGATGCCAGTCGCCGGCTCGCCGAAGGCCCCCAAAGGCATTTGGGCCGCGATTGCGGGCAGGCCCCAGCCCTGGGTGTCGCTGAGCGCATGACGCTGGCCATAGGCGGCCAGCGGAGCATCCGGCGGCCCTTCGGGCTCTCCCAGCAGGAAAAACGCAGGCAGCACCACATTGCCCGCCGACCGGATGCTGGCCGCCAGCCGCTCATCCCGGTCGAGTGCCGTCTCGCGTTCATTGATGTAGCGGGTCAGCCATTCCTTGGCCACCGGCCCGAGATCGGCCGGCGCATTGCCCTGGATCATTTCCCGCAAACCCCGCAGCGACGGCAACCCCTCGGCGATCTGCGGGTCGAAAAAGAAGGCGGTGTGGGCAATCGTTTTGGCGCCCCCCCCCACCAGCAGGTCGATCATCTGCGCGTGCAGATCACGCGGCCAAGGCCAGCGCCCCACGTTCTCGATGCTGCGGTTGTCGATCGCGATGACGGCAATGCGGTCGCTCGGCGTGCGTCCCGTGTGGGTGCTGCCCAGGTCGTAGAGCCGGCGTTCCAGACCGTCGATCAGGTCGGTACTCACATGCAGCAGCGTCACCACCACCACGATCACGAGCGCGACAAAAGAGCCCGATCGCCAGTAGGTCGATCGGGCCATCTTGCGGGATCGTGGCAGGGGACGAGGGCTCAAGGCAGCATCTACCGGCGCGCAGATTGGTTAAAAACAGTCACAACAAGTCTCATCGGCCGCCTGCCCCAAAAATTCAGCCCAGGCGGGCAGGCATTGTGGGCGACACCGCGTCTCCCGCACCGCCGGCCATACCGGCAAACCGCCAGACGGTCCGAAGCCTGGTGTCAAAGGAAAAAGGGGCAGCGCTCGCGCGCTGCCCCTTCGAGACGGGTACCCGTGGTGTAGCTGCTTACAGCTGGGCCTTGAGCAGCTTGCCCAGCTCGGACGGGTTGCGCGTCACGACGAAGCCACACTCTTCCATGATGGCGAGCTTGGCATCGGCGGTGTCCGCACCCCCGGAGATCAGCGCGCCGGCGTGGCCCATGCGCTTGCCGGGAGGGGCGGTGACGCCAGCGATGAAGCCGACGATCGGCTTCTTCATGTTGGCCTTGCACCATTGGGCAGCGTCGGCTTCGTCCGGACCACCGATCTCACCGATCATGATGACGGCGTCGGTGTCTGGATCGTCGTTGAAGGCCTTCATCACGTCGATGTGCTTGAGGCCGTTGATGGGGTCGCCACCAATGCCCACAGCGCTCGACTGGCCCAGGCCGACTTCGGTCAGCATGGCCACGGCTTCATAGGTCAGCGTGCCGGAGCGCGAGACCACGCCGATGCGGCCCTTGCGGTGGATGTGACCGGGCATGATGCCGATCTTGATCTCGTCAGGCGTGATCAGGCCGGGGCAGTTGGGGCCCAGCAGCAAGGTCTTCTTGCCGCCGGCAGCTTCCTTGGCCTTCATCTTGTTGCGCACCATCAGCATGTCCTTGACCGGAATGCCTTCGGTGATACAGATCGCCATGTCGAGGTCGGCTTCGACAGCTTCCCAGATCGCGTCAGCGGCGCCTGCGGGCGGCACGTAGATCACCGACACGGTGGCGCCGGTCTGCTGGGCAGCTTCCTTGACGGAGGCGTAGATCGGGATATTGAAGATCGACTCGCCCGCCTTCTTGGGGTTCACGCCAGCCACGAAGCAGTTCTTGCCGTTCGCGTATTCCTGGCACTTTTCGGTGTGGAACTGGCCGGTCTTGCCCGTGATGCCTTGGGTGATGACCTTGGTGTCTTTGTTGATGTAGATCGACATGAGTGTTCTCCGGGCTTACTTGACGGCGGCGACGATCTTCGTCGCGGCTTCGGCCATGGTGTCGGCAGCGATGATGGGCAGGCCGGATTCGGCCAGCATCTTCTTGCCCAGCTCTTCGTTCGTGCCCTTCATGCGCACGACCAGCGGCACGTTCAGGTTCACGGCCTTGCAGGCGGTGATCACGCCGGTGGCGATGGTGTCGCACTTCATGATGCCGCCGAAGATGTTCACCAGGATGCCTTCGACCTTGGGGTTCTTCAGCATGATCTTGAAGGCTTCGGTGACCTTCTCGGGGGTGGCGCCGCCGCCCACGTCGAGGAAGTTGGCCGGCTCGCCGCCGAACAGCTTGATCGTGTCCATGGTGGCCATGGCCAGGCCAGCGCCGTTGACCAGGCAGCCGATGTTGCCGTCCAGGCTGATGTAGGCCAGATCGAACTTGGAGGCCTCGATTTCAGCCGGGTCTTCTTCGTCCAGATCGCGGAAGGCCACGATTTCGGGATGGCGGAACAGCGCGTTGGCGTCGAAGTTGAACTTCGCGTCCAGAGCCATCAGGTTGCCCTTGGAATCGCAATTCAGCGGGTTGATTTCCACCAGCGACGCGTCGGTGTCCATGTAGCACTTGTAGATCTTGGCGAAGATGTCCACCGCCTGGTCCACGGAAGCGCCGGTCAGACCGATGGCCGCAGCGACCTTGCGCGACTGCGCTTCGGTGATGCCGGTCAGCGGATCGATCATCTCGGTGACGATCTTTTCGGGCGTGGAATGGGCCACTTCCTCGATGTCCATGCCGCCTTCGCTGGACGCGATCAGGGCCACCTTCTGCGTCGCGCGGTCGGTGACCAGCGACACATACAGCTCGTTCTTGATGTCGGCGCCATCTTCAATGTAGAGGCGGCGGACCTTCTGGCCTTCGGGGCCGGTCTGGTGCGTGACCAGTTGCATGCCCAGGATGTCGCTGGCGCGCGCCTTGACGTCATCGATCGTCTTCGCCACTTTCACGCCACCGCCCTTGCCGCGGCCACCGGCATGGATCTGGGCCTTCACCACCCAGACCGGACCACCCAGCTTCTGGGCGGCTTCCACGGCTTCTTGCACCGTGAACGCGGGAATGCCGCGCGGCACCGGCACACCGAACTGACGCAAGATTTCCTTGCCTTGGTATTCGTGAATCTTCATGAGGTCTCTCTCAGACTGAAGGGGTTTTTATTGCCGGCCCGAAGGGGACGAGGCCGGTGCGCAGGCTCTGGACACAGCAACCGGTGAATGTATCATGGTGCGACGCACCAATCCGGTGAGCGTGACCTTGCACACGCGCGCCTTCGTGCGTAATACATAATTATAAAAGCCTCCCTGAACCCCAACTGACAAGGTTGTTTCCCCATGGCCCAGGTATTCATCGACGGCGAAGCCGGCACCACCGGCCTGCAGATCCGCGAACGGTTGCAGCAGATGCCCACCGTCCAGCTGCTGAGCATCGATCCCGCCCGTCGCAAGGACCCTGAAGCCAAGCGCGAACTCATGGCACAGGCGGATCTGGTCGTGCTGTGCCTGCATGACGACGCCGCCATCGAATCGGTGGCCATGATCGACAGCCTCGATGGCCGGCGGCCACGCATCATCGATGCGTCCACCGCCCACCGCTGCGCCGACGGCTGGACCTACGGGTTCCCCGAATTGCATGCCGGCCAGAAGGCCGCCGTGCAGGCCGCCGAGCGCGTTGCCAATCCGGGGTGTTACGCCACCGGTGCCATTGCCCTGTTGCGCCCCTTGGTCGACGCCGGTCTGCTGCCCCCGGACTTTCCCGTGGCGCTGCCTTCGGTCAGCGGTTATTCGGGCGGCGGCCGCAGCATGATCGAAGCCTATGAAAAAGGCGAGGCCCCGCTGCACGAAGCCTATGCGCTCGGCCTGACCCACAAACATCTGCCAGAGATCATGCGCTACACCGGCATGCAACGCCGCCCGCTGTTCACGCCGGCCGTTGGCAACTTCCGCCAGGGCATGCTGGTGCAATTGCCCCTGCATCTGGACGAGCTGCCCGGTCGCCCCAAAGCGAGCGACCTGCACGATGCCCTGGTGGCGCATTACGCCCCCAGCCGCGCCGAAGGCGGCTGGGTGAGCGTGGAACCCGCCACCGACAGCGGCAAGCTGGACGCCACGGCGCTCAACGACACCAACCAGCTGGAGTTGCGCGTCTTCGCCAACGAAATCCACCGCCACGCGGTGCTGATCGCCCGCCTGGACAACCTGGGCAAGGGCGCCAGCGGTGCGGCGGTGCAGAACCTGCAGCTCATGCTCGGGCTTTAACCCGGCACCAGTCGCCGCTCGCCTTCAGAGAGCAGGGCCCTGCCGGCCAATGCCGGCGGTGCCAGCCTCGGATCGGGCTCATCGCCCGACCCGCCCGCCGATCAGTCCTCGTCGCCGCCCGTCACGACGCGGCGGATCGCTTCGGTGCCAAAACCGCGCGAGGCCAGGAAGCGCATCTGCCGGGCACGCCCCGCGGTGTCGGCCGCCGCTTCGCCGAACTTCTTGCGCCAGACTTCGCGGGCACGCGCCACCTCGGTGGCGCGCAGCGCCTCCACCGCCTCGGCCACCGCTTCGGCACCGATGCCTTTGGCCTGCAATTCCTGCTTGACACGGCCAGCCCCCAGACGCGCAGCACGGCGGTGCAGCACCGAGTCGACCACGCGCTGCTCGTTGATGAAGCCTTTGGCCTCCAACTCGTCCAGCGCCCGCTGCAGTTCGCCTTCCTCGACTTCGTGGGCCGCCAGCTTTTTCTCCAGCTCGGCGCGCGAATGTTCGCGGCCGGCCAGCAGCCGCAGTGCGCGGCCCTTGAGCGAAAGCGTCTCGAAACCCACGGGTGGCCTTATTCGGCCGCCTCGGTGTCAGCAGCCGCCTTGCCCTTGCGGCCCTTGGCTGGCGCCGCCTCTTCGGGCGCCCCATCGACCGGCAGCAGCGGCACACCCAGCGCTTCACGCACCTTGTTCTCGATTTCCACGCGCAGGTCCGGGTTCTCTTTGAGGAACTCGCGCGCGTTGTCGCGACCCTGGCCGATCTTCTCGCCACCGTAGGCGTACCAGGCGCCGGATTTTTCGATCGCCTTGTGCACCACCCCGAGGTCCAGGATCTCGCCCTCGCGGCTGATGCCTTCCCCGAACAGGATGTCGAATTCGGCCGTCTTGAACGGGGGCGCGACCTTGTTCTTGACCACCTTGACCTTGGTTTCGTTACCGATGGCCTCTTCGCCCTTCTTGATCGTGCCGGTGCGGCGGATGTCCAGGCGCACCGAGGCGTAGAACTTGAGCGCGTTGCCCCCGGTGGTGGTTTCGGGGCTGCCGAACATCACGCCGATCTTCATGCGGATCTGGTTGATGAAGATCACCGTGCAGTTGGTCTTCTTGATGGTAGCGGTGAGCTTGCGCAGCGCCTGGCTCATCAGGCGCGCCTGCAGGCCGGGCAGTTGATCGCCCATTTCGCCTTCGATTTCCGCCTTGGGCGTGAGCGCGGCCACCGAGTCGACGACAACCAGATCGACCGCGCCGGAGCGCACCAGCGAATCGACGATTTCCAGCGCCTGCTCGCCGGTGTCGGGCTGGCTGATGAGCAGCTCCGGCAGCTCGACCCCCAGCTTCTGGGCGTACTGCACGTCCAGCGCGTGTTCCGCGTCGACGAAGGCGCAGGTGCCACCGAGCTTCTGCATTTCGGCGATGACCTGCAGCGTCAGCGTGGTCTTGCCCGACGATTCCGGGCCGTAGATCTCGATCACGCGGCCGCGCGGTAGGCCGCCAACGCCGAGCGCGATGTCCAGGCCCAGCGAGCCGGTGGAGACGACCTGGATGTCCTCGATCTGTTCGCCTTCGCCGAGCTTCATGATCGTGCCCTTGCCGAACTGCTTTTCGATCTGGGCCAGCGCGGCCTGCAAGGCCTTGGCCTTTTCGCTGTTGAGGGCGTTGTTCTTCACGGCTGCGTCCATGGGAATGCTCCTGTGCGGGGATTGAAATGGGGAGGCACCGTGGCTTGTTTTTTCATACAGGCTGGATGCTTGAACAGGAGTTTATCGAGGAATACCTGTTTGATTTCAGGATTTTTGGTCAGTTTGACTTATCATTTGAACCGTGAGCATTGAGCAGCCCAGCCCGACCGAACTCGACGACCGCTGGCGCGCCAGCCACCTGGGCCGGCTGCTGGGCGAAGCGTTGCGGCGCTTCGACGAACGCGTGCTGAACCTGATGGCGCACAACCCGCATGTGCCGCTGGCACTGTCGAACCTGGCGGCGCGGCAGCAGGTGGGCGCCGCGCACATCCACATCACCCGCCACCTGGCCTTGCAGGGCTCGCGCCTGACCGAACTTGCGGCCAGTGCCGGCATGAGCAAACAGGCCATGGGCACCCTGGTGGACCAGTGCGAAGCCTGGGGCCTGGTGCGGCGCGAGCCCGACCCGCTGGACGCCCGCGCCCGCCGCATCGTCTTCACCGCCACGGGCCTGCTGTGGCTGGCGGCCTTCCGACAGGCGGTGGCCCAGGCGGAAGCCGAATTCCGCGCCCTCGTCGGCCCCGAGGTGGCCACGGTCGTGACCCTCGGCCTGGAGGCCTACCGGACCTGATCGGTCCGCCAATACCCCAGTTTTTTGATCGGCATTTGCCCACAGCGTCACAGGGCAGGACTACGATTGATTCCGTAATGAATCAACGTTTCATTAGTAAACCAATCGCACCGCCATGAACGCTTCCTCCACCGCCTCCGCTTCCCGTGTGCCCGCGATCGAGTTCATCGGCGTGGACAAGCGTTTCCCTGGCCGCAACGGCGCGCCCGACGTGCTCGCCGCCCGCGACGTCAACCTGTCGATCGCACAGGGCGAGGTGGTCTCCATCATCGGGCCTTCCGGCTGTGGCAAGAGCACGCTGCTGAACATGGGCGCCGGCCTGTCCAGACCGTCGGCGGGCACGGTGAAGGTGGGTGGCGAGGTGGTGGCCGGGCCGAACATGCACGTGGCCTTCATGCTGCAGAAGGACCTGCTGATGCCCTGGCGCACCATCGCGCAGAACGTGGAATTCGGCCTGGAGCTGCGCGGTGTGAAGGCTGCCGAGCGGCGCGTCATCTCGACCCGTCTGCTGGCCCAGTGCCACCTCAAAGGCTTCGAGGGCCATTACCCCAACCAGCTCTCGGGCGGCATGCGCCAGCGCGCCGCCATGGCCCGCACGCTGGCGGTCGACCCGCTGGTGCTGCTGATGGACGAACCCTTCTCCGCTCTGGACGCCCAGACCAAGATGATCCTGCAGCAGGACCTGGCCCGCACCGTCAAGGAAAACGGCAAGACCGTGCTGTTCATCACCCACGATCTGGCCGAGGGCGTGGCCCTCTCGGACCGCATCCTGGTGATGAGCGAGCGCCCCGGCACCATCGTCGAGGAGATCGTGGTCGACATCCCGGACCGCGACAACCCCATGCAGCGCCGCAAGCACGCCGACGTGGGCGACTACGTGGCGCGCCTGATGGACCTGCTCAAGCTCGACGCCAACGCCGACGTGCACTGAATCCCCCTCCCTCCCCTCTCCGTTCCCACCCCACCTTTCCCGGAGTCCGACCATGAAGTTCCCGCGCGCCTTCCACGGCACCCGCCGCACCTGCCTGACCCTGCTGGCCGCCGCCGCCGTGGCTTCGCCGCTGGCCGCCCAGGCCCAGCTGCGCGAAGTGACCTACCTGCTGCCCGCCCCCGGCACGCTGCCGGCCTTCGGTCCGTGGATGCTGGCGCAAGCCAAGGGCTATTACGAGAAAGAAGGCCTGAAGGTCAGTTTCGTCACCGCCCGGGGCGGCGTGGACGTGGCCAAGCAGGTTGGCGCCGGCAACGCCGTGATCGGTGGTGCCATCGGCGACACGCCCATCATCGCGCGCGCCCAGGGCATCCCGGTCAAGGCCGTGGCGGTGCTGGGCGCCGGCTCGCTGATGCAACTGGTCAGCCACAAGGACGAACACATCGAAAGCCCGCGCGAACTCAAGGGCAAGACGGTCACCGTGCTGGCCTACACCGACACCACCTACTACGCGCTGCTGGGCATGCTCAGCAAGGTCGGCCTGACCAAGAACGACGTGAACATCCAGGCTGCCGGCCCGGCCGGGGTGTGGCAGCAGTTTGCCGCCAAGAAGGCCTCCGCCATGGCCGGCACACCCGACTGGACGGTGAACGTGATGGACACCGGTGCGCAGGTCGACATCCTGCCGGCCGACATCTATTTCAAGAGCATGGCCCAGGCCATCCTGGCGTCTGACGAAGTGATCCAGAAGGACCCGGAACTGATCCAGAAGCTGGTGCGCGCCACGCTCAAGGGCATGAAGGACATCATGGCCGACCCCAAGGCCGCCGCGCAGGTCTACACCCAGCACGTGACCGTGCACAAGGGCAAGGAAGCCAGCATCCAGAAGGCCTTCGAGCTCTACAACAAGTACGTGTACGCCAACCAGAAGGTGCCCGGCGCGATGGACGAGGCCCGACTGGGTGACCTGCAGAAGTTCTACGTGAGCAACGGCGTGGTGCCCAAGGAAACCGCGCTGAAGGAGCTCTACACCAACCAGTTCGTGGGCAAGTGAGCGAACGCCCCGAGAGCCGAGACGGAGTCTGACGTGCGAAATGAAAAACTGATCACCGCCGCCTGGAGCCTGGGCGTGCTCGTGGTGTTCCTGCTGGCCTGGGAATACGGCCCGGGCCTGGTGGGCATGCCCGAGTTCGTGCTGCCGCCCTTCTCGCGGGTGTGCGAAGAAGCGGTGCGCATCTGGCACGGCGAACGCCTGCTCTGGCACGCCGGCATCACCAGCCTGGAAGTGGTGGTGGGCTTCGTCCTCGGCTCCTGGCTCGGCGCCATGATCGGCTACGCGCTGGGCGTCTCGCCCCGGGTGGAGGCGGTGCTCTCGCCCTATCTGCTGGCGCTGCAGATCGCGCCCAAGGTGGCGTTCGCGCCGCTGTTCGTGATGTGGCTGGGCTACACGGTCTACCCCAAGATCCTGGTGGCCATCCTGATCGTGTTCTTCCCGGTGCTCATCAACGTGCTGTCGGCCATGCGCGCCATGGACGGCGACCTGATCAACCTGGCCCGCTCGTTCTCGGCCACGCGCTTTCAGGTGTTCCGCATGGTCGAGTTTCCGACCACGCTGCCGCCCCTGTTTTCGGGCCTGCGCATTGCCAGCACGCTGGCGGTGATCGGGGTCGTGGTGGGCGAGCTGGTGGGCGGCAACATGGGCCTGGGCTACCTGCTGACCTTCTTCGAAGGCCAGGGCAACACGGCCGCCGTGTTCGTGATCATCGGTGCGCTCACCGTGATCGGCATCGTCGCCTACTACGCCGTGGTGCTGGCCGAAAAGCGCGTGCTGCATTACCTGCCCAGCGCACAACGGAACTGATGAGCATGACCCCCGAGATCCGACTCGACGACCGGCGCGTGCTGGTCACTGGCGCGGCCCGCGGCCTGGGCGAAAGCTTCGCGCGCGCCCTGGTGGCCGCCGGCGCCCGCGTGGTCATCAGCGACGTGCTGCACGAACGCGGCCAGGCCCTCGCGGCCGAGCTGGGTGAAGCCGCTCACTATGTGCCGCTGGACCTGCTCGACGGCGACAGCATCCGCGCGGGTGTGGACGCGGCCGCGCAGGCGCTGGGCGGGCTGGATGGCCTGATCAACAACGCCGCCATCACCAACTCCGGCGGCAAGACCATGGACGAGCTGTCCGTGGACACCTGGGACCGGGTGATGGACGTGAACGTGCGCGGCACCTGGCTGGTCACCGCCGCGGCGCGCCCGCACCTGGCGGCCAGCGGCAGCGGTCGCGTGGTCAACATCGCCTCCGACACCGCGCTGTGGGGCGCGCCCCGCCTGCTGGCCTATGCCGCGAGCAAGGGCGCGGTGATCGCAATGACCCGGTCGCTGGCGCGCGAGATGGGCGCCGACGGCACCACCGTCAACGCCATCGCTCCGGGCCTGACCCTGGTGGAAGCCACCGAATACGTGCCCCAGGCCCGGCACGACTACTACATGCAGGGCCGTGCGATCACGCGCGCCCAGGTGCCCGATGACGTGAATACCGCCGCGCTGTTCCTGCTCACGCGCGGGGCCGGTTTCGTCACCGGCCAGCTTTTGCCGGTCAACGGCGGTTTTGTCATGAACTGAAAGGAAGCCCCATGAACGCTCCGATCCCCAGCCAGACCCTCGCGGCCAACGAGCCGCAGTTCAACGAGCGCGGCCTGATGGACGCCCGCATCCCGCCCGAGGCCGAGATCCAGGCCGGCATGATGCAGCAGCCCGGCCAGAGCTTTGCCGAGTGGATGGAATCGCGCGTGGCGCGCAAGTCCACCCGCCGCTACGACTGGGACGCGCTGAAGTTCCAGGCCGACTACGACCCCAAGTACCGCCGCGCGCAGATGCGCTACGTGGGCACCGGCGGCACCGGCGTGGCCAAGGACATGAACACCGTGCCCTCGGCGCACTTCACTTTCTCAACCATGGTGATCCCGGCCGGCAACATCGGCCCCTCGCACATCCACTACGACGTGGAAGAAATCTTCTTCGTCATGCGCGGCCAGAT
Source organism: Hydrogenophaga electricum (assembly GCF_030160815.1). NCBI lineage: Bacteria > Pseudomonadati > Pseudomonadota > Betaproteobacteria > Burkholderiales > Comamonadaceae > Hydrogenophaga > Hydrogenophaga electricum. The sequence goes on from NZ_BSPB01000027.1 coordinate 22,209, forward strand.
GAAGGTCGTCTGCGAGAAGGACGGGCAGAAATGGGAAGCCGTGATCGGCGAGCGCGACCTGATTTCGGTGCCGCCGGGCGTGTACCGCGAAGAGCACAACATCGGCGACGAAGACGCGCTGATGTGCGTGATGCTGGGTTCGCCCAAGCCCATCACCCCGACCTACCCGCCCGATTCGCCGCTGGCCAAGATCAAGCGGTGAACACCCCCCTGCGCCGCTGACGCGGCTTCCCCCCTCCGTGGCGCGCCTTCGGCGCTTCGAGGGGGGACGGCGCCAGCGGCCCGGCTGAGCCGGTTCCGCGGCGCCTGCTGGACCCACCCCCTCTCGCCACCTGAACGTCTTTGTCCATGAGCCCCTCTTCCATCCTGTTGCAGCACCCGCCTCGCCTCGCTGATCTCGGCGGCGGGGTGCGCGTGGGTTACCGCGAGTCCGGCACCGCCGGTGCGGTGACGCACGTGCTGCTGCACGGGATCGGTTCGGGCGCCGGCAGCTGGGCGTTCCAGTTGCAGGCTGCGGCGCAGGCCACCGGTCTGCGGGCGCTGGCCTGGGACGCGCCGGGTTATGGCGAGAGCACGCCGCTGGAGGGCGAGGCGCCCGATGCCGGTGCGTACGCGACCCGGTTGTGGCAGTGGCTGGACAGCCTGGGCGTGCAGGGCCCGGTGACGCTGGTTGGGCATTCGCTGGGCTGCATCATGGCCGCGCGCGCCGCGTTGCAGCAGGCTGCGCGCGTGCAGCGCCTGGTGTTGCTCTCGCCGGCGCGCGGCTACGGCCAGGCGCCGCTGGCCGAGCGCCAGCAGAAGCTGCAAAACCGGCTCGCGATGCTGGCGCGCCTGGGCCCGGTCGGCATGGCCCGCGAGCGCGGTGCGGCCATGCTGTCGGCCAGCGCCGCCCCTGAACTGGTGGAAGCCGTGCGCGACACCATGGCGCGTGTGCACGTGGGCGGCTACACCCAGGCCACGCGTTTGCTCGACCAGGCCGACCTGGGGGCCGACCTGGTGCAGCTGCCCGGCCCGGTGCGGGTGGCCAGCGGCCATGCCGACACGATCACGCCGCCGGCGGCGTGCCAGGCGGTGGCCCGCAGCGTCGGGCAAGATTGGCAGGATCTGGGGCCCGTCGGCCATGCCTGTCCGCTGGAAGCGGCCGCGCAGGTCAACGCTCTCATCGGCTTGCGATGAGACGGCCCCGCCGCCCAACACCAGTCAAGGGAACCCCATGAACGACAAGAACACCGCCTCCGCCGACGACCGCTACACCGTGCCCGCGCTGCAGCGTGGCCTGCAACTGCTGATGCAGTTCAGCCGCGAGGACCGCGAACTGACCGGTGCCGAGCTTTCGCGCCGGCTCGACCTGCCGCGCGCGTCGGTGTTCCGCATGCTGTTCACGCTGGAACAGGGCGGTTTTGTCGAACGGGTGGGCGACGGCAACAGCTACAAGCTCGGGCTGGCGGTGCTGCGCCTGGGCTTCGAATACCTGGCCTCGATGGAGCTGACCGAACACGGGCGCCCCGTGATCGAAGAGCTGCGCGACCGCTGCGGCTATTCGGCCCACCTGGTGGTGCGCGACGGCCGCGACGTGGTGTTCATCGCCAAGGCCGCCGGCCACAACGCCATGTTCCATTCCATCCAGGTCGGTGCGCGCCTGCCGGCCCACGCCACCGTGCTCGGCCGCCTGCTGCTGGGCAATCTGGACCTGGCCGCGCTGCGCCACCTCTACCCCGAAAGCCCGCTGCCGGCCTACACCACGCGCACGCCCACCACGCTGGAACAGCTCAAGATCCTGATCGACCTGCACCGCCTGGACGGCTACGGTGTGAGCCAGGGCGGCTTCGAAACCGGCATCTCCACCATCGGCGCACCGGTCTTCAACGACCGCGGCGAAGTGGCGGCGGCCGTGAGCATCGCCGTGCCCGCCCAGCACGTGAACGAAACCGAGCTGCCGCAGCTCATCGAGCAGGTCAAAGGCGCCGCCGCGCAACTGACCGACCGCATCAGCCACCTGCCCAACCGCGGTGCCTGGCAACCCAATCCGCCGGCCCGCAAAGCGGCCTGACCCCCGGGTCAGCGGCACGCCTTTCATTCATCACCACACCATGAGCCCAACCCCCATCCGCATCACTGTCGGCGAACTGGTCGCCCGCTTCCTGGAAGCCTGCGGCGTCCAAGCCGCCTTCGGGGTGATCTCGATCCACAACATGCCGATCCTGGACGCCTTCCACCGGCGCCAGCAACTGCGTTTCGTCTCCGCCCGCGGCGAGGCCGGTGCCTGCAACATGGCCGATGCCTACGCCCGCGTCAGCGGCACGCTGGGCGTGTGCGTGACCAGCACCGGCACGGGTTGCGGCAACGCCGCCGGCGCCATGGTCGAAGCCATCACGGCCGGCACGCCGCTGCTGCACCTGACGGGCCAGATCGAGTCGCCCTTCCTGGACCGCGACCTGGGCTACATCCACGAGCACCCGGCCCAGCTGGCCATGCTCAAGTCGGTCGGCAAGGACGCCTTCCGCATCCGCAACCCCGAGACCGCCCTGGCCACGCTGCGCGAGGCCGTGCGCCTGGCCTTCACACCGCCCTGCGGCCCGGTGTCGATCGAGATCCCGATCGACGTGCAGAAGATGGAGATGGACCTGCCGGCCGACCTGGCGCCGCTGGCGGTGCCGCCTGTGCAGCCCGACCTGGCCGCCGTCGACGTGCTGGCCGAACGCCTGCTGAAAGCCCAGCGTCCCCTGCTGTGGCTGGGCGGCGGCGCACGCGGCGCGGTGGCCGCCGTGGACCGCTTCGTGAAGATGGGCTTTGCCATCGTCACCTCGGTGCAGGGCCGTGGCATCGTGGCCGAAGACCACCCGCAGACCCTGGGCTCGTACAACCTGCAGAAGCCCAGCGAACAGTTCTACGAAACCGTCGACGCCATGCTGGCCGTGGGCACGCGCCTGCGCAGCAACGAAACGCTGAACTACCGCCTCAAGCTGCCCGCGACGCGCTACCGCATCGACGCCAACGCCCTGGCCGACGGCCGCGGCTACACGAACGAATTCTTCCTCAGCGGTGACGCCCAACTCACGCTGGACGCGCTGGCCGACCGCCTGGAAGGCCGCATGAAGATCGACCCGCAGCTCACGCGCGACGTGCAAAGCGCCCGCGCCGAATCGGCCACGCTGGTGGACGGCACGCTGGGCCCCTACGTCAAGCTCAAAAACACGCTGGCCGAAGTCGCCGGCAAGCACATCTGGTGGGTGCGCGACATCACGCTGTCCAACAGCATGTGGGGCAACCGCGCCCCGGTGCTGGACCACCCGCGCGCCGGCGTGCACGCCCTGGGCGGCGGCATCGGCCAGGGCCTGGCCATGGGCGTGGGCGCAGCCATCGCCAACACCGAACACGGCCTGGGCCGCAAGACGCTTTCGCTCTGCGGCGACGGCGGCTTCATGCTCAACGTGGGTGAACTCGCCTGCGCCGCGCAGGAGCAGGCCGACGTGGTCTTCATCGTGATGAACGACCAGCGTTATGGCGTCATCAAGAACATCCAGGACGACATCTACGGCAGCCGCCACGCCTATGTGGAACTGCACACGCCCGACTTCGCGCAACTGTGCGCGAGCCTGAAGGTCAAGCACCTGGCACTGGCCGATCCGGCCCACAGCAAGGCCGTACTGACCGAAGCGCTGGCCGCCAGCGGCCCGGTCGTGGTCGAGGTGGACATGGCCGCCTGGGGACCGTTCGCGGCCAAGTTCGCTGGCCCGCCGAAGAAGAAGGACTGACCCGATGCGCCCCCCCGCCCCTCACGCCGCGTTCCGGCGGCCCGCCGAGCGCGCCCGCCCCGGCTTCCCGGCAGGAGACCGCCCATGACCCAGAACGTCACCCTGATCGGCTTCGGCGCCATCGGCCGCACGCTGCTCCAGCGCTCGGCCGGCCAGCCCGGCCTGCGCATCACCCATGTGGTGGTGCCCGAGGCCCACGCGGCCGCTGCGCAGGCGAACGCCGCAGCGCTGCAAGCCGATATCGCCATCGTTTCGGCCGTGCCGCACGACACCGATCTGGTGGTCGAGTGCGCGGGCCACGAAGCCCTGACCGAACACGTGGTGCCGGCGCTGCTGCGCGGCACCGAGTGCGCCGTGCTCTCCATCGGTGCGCTGTCCGAACCCGGCCTGCCTGAGCAGTTGGCCGATGCCGCCGCCCAGGGCGGCACGCAGGTGCACCTGCTTTCGGGCGCCATCGGCGGCGTGGACGCGATCGCCGCCGCCCGCATCGCGGGCCTGGACGCCGTGACCTACACCGGCCGCAAGCCCCCCAGCGGCTGGCGCGGCACGCCCGCCGAAGCGCTGGCCGACCTGGGCTCACTCACCGAGCCGACCGTGATCCTGGAAGACACCGCCCGCGAAGCGGCCCGCCTGTACCCGAAAAACGCCAACGTGGCGGCCACCATCTCGCTGGCCGGCCTGGGACTGGACGCCACGCGCGTGCGCCTGATCGCCGACCCGACCGTGACCGAAAACATCCACGAGATCGAGGTGCGGGGCGCCTTCGGCGAGATGCGCATCACCATGCGCGGCAAGCCCCTGCCCGACAACCCCAAGACCTCGGCCCTGACCGTGTTGTCGGCGCTGCGCTTCCTGCACAACCGCACCGCCACCGTCACCATCTGAGACCCCGGCCATGACCGAAAAACTGCACAGCTTCATCGCCGGCCAGTGGCGCGACGCTTCCGGCCCCGAATACACCACCGAATACCCGCACGACGGCAGCACCGTGGCGCGTCTGAACGCAGCCAACGCGGCCGACGTCGACGAGGCGGTGCAAGCGGCCGAGAAAGCCCGCCAGCAACCCGCCTGGGCCCAACTGAAGCACCACGAGCGCGCCGGCATGCTCTACCGCATCGCCACCGGCATCCGCGAGCGCGCGGAAGAGCTGGCCCAGCTGCAGCGCCTGGACAACGGCAAACCCATCAAGGAATGCCGCGCCCTGGTGGCCAGCGCCGCCGGCACCTTCCAGTTCTTCGGCGCCGCCGCCGAAACCTGGGAAGACACCATCACGCCCTCGCGCGGCGACTACGTGAGCATGAGCGTCCACGAGCCGCTGGGCGTCGTGGGCGCGATCACGCCGTGGAACAGCCCCATCGCCAGCGAGGCGCAGAAGCTCGCACCGGCCCTGGCCGCCGGCTGCGCCATGGTGTTCAAGCCGGCCGAGATCACGCCGCGCATGGCGCTGGAACTGGCCAAGATCTGCCAGCAGGCCGGTGTGCCCGACGGCATCGTGAGCGTGCTGCCCGGCAAGGGCTCCATCGTCGGTGACGCGCTGGTCAAGCACCCGCTGATCAAGCGCATCGCCTTCACCGGCGGCACCACCGTGGGCATGGGCATACAGCGCCTGGCGGCCGAGAAACTGATGCCGACCTCGCTGGAGCTGGGCGGCAAGTCGCCCACCATCGTGATGCCCGACGCCGACCTCGACCACGCCGTGGCCGGCGTGCTCTACGGCATCTTCAGTTCCTCGGGCGAATCGTGCATCGCCGGCTCGCGCGCCTTCGTGCACGAGAGCGTCTACAACGCGTTCAAGGCCCGCCTGATCGAAGGCGCCCGCCAGCTGCGCGTGGGCGACCCTTCGCGCGAAGACACCCAGATGGGCCCGCTGGTCAACCTGGGCCACCGCGCCTCGGTCGAGAAGTACGTGCAGATGGGCCGCGACGAAGGCGGCACCGTGCTGTGTGGCGGCGAGCGCCCCACCGGCGGCTACTACGACGGCGGCAGCTACTACCTGCCCACCATCTTCGAAGGCCTGCCCAACAGCGCACGCATGTGCCAGGAAGAAATCTTCGGCCCGGTGCTGGCCCTGCTGCCCTGGAAGAACGAGGCCGACCTGATCGCCCAGTGCAACAACAATATGTTCGGCCTGGCCTCGGGCATCTGGACGCGCGACTTCAAGAACGCGTGGCGCATCGGCAAGGCCCTGCAGACCGGCACCGTCTGGGTCAACACCTACAAGGTTTTCTCCATCAGCACGCCGTTCAGCGGCGTGAAGATGAGCGGCTATGGCCAGGAAAAGGGCCGCCTCGGCATCCTGGAATACACCAGCCAGAAAAGTTTCTATTTCGGCCTGAACGAACAGCCCAACCCCTGGGCCTTCTCCTGAGGACATCACCACCATGCTTTCCCGCCGCCAACTGACCCGTTCCGCCCTGGCCTGTGCCGCCCTGCTGGCCGCCACCGCCCCGCTGCACGCCCAGACCGCGATCGACAAGGCCTTGTCGTCCGAGAAGTTCACCCTGGTCGCCCCGTTCCCGCCCGGTGGCCCGATCGACACGCTGGCGCGTGTGCTGGCCGAGGGCCTGGCCAAGAAGTACGGCCAGGTGGGCGTGGTCGACAACGCGCCGGGTGCCGCGGGCAACATCGGCATGGACAAGGTCCGCCGCGCCAAGCCCGACGGTCACACCATGCTGGTCATCCCCGCGGGCAACCTGACCATCAACCCGACGCTGATGCCCAAGTTCCCCTTCAGCATCGAGAAGGACTTCACCGCCGTCACCATGCTGGCCACCACGCCCAACGTGCTGGTCGCCAACCCGGCCACCGGGCTCAAGACCCTGCCGGACCTGATCAAGACCGCCAAGGCCAAGCCCGACAGCCTGAGCTACGGCTCGCCCGGCATCGGCAGCGGCCTGCATCTGGCCGGCGAGCTGTTCAAGTCGCAGGCCAACGTGGACATCCTGCACGTCGCCTACAAGGGCACCGCGCCCGCGCTCAACGACGTGCTGGGCGGCACCATTCCGCTGATGTTCAGCAACCTGCCCGCCGTGCTGCCGCACCTGCAAAGCGGCAAGCTGGTGGCCCTGGGCGTCACCGATGCCAAGCGCTCGCCCTCGGTGCCCGACATTCCCACCTTCACCGAGCAGGGCGTGCCTGGCGTCGAGATCCCGTCCTGGTACAGCCTGCTGGCGCCGGCGGGCATGTCCGCCGAACTGGCCGAACAGCTCGCCCGCGATGCGCAGGACATCCTGGCGCAGCCAGACGTGGCCGAGCGCCTGAAGACCCAAGGCCTGGTGCGCTGGGACCTGCGCACCACCGCCTTCACGCGCCACATCCAGGACGAAACCGCCCGCTGGGCCAAGGTCATCGCCGCGCGCGGCATCAAGATGGAATGAGCGGCATGAGCGATGCGCCCAACCCCCACGTGCTGCTGACCATCGTGCTCAAGCACCACCCGGGCCTGACGCTCGACGACGTGCAGTCCAAACTCAAGGCCAGCGAATGGTGGGACCGCTTTCCGGTCGAGGGCACGCGCGTGGTCTCGTGGACGGTGGCCATGGGCCTGGGCCAGATCGTGACGCTGGAGGTCCCGCCCCACCTGCTGGGCCGGGTCAACCTGGAGCTGGAGCGTTCGGCCTGGGGCGTGTTCAGCACCGAGGTCTACCCGACCTACGACTTCGTGCCGGTGCGCGAACGCATCATCGAGCGCGTGCGCGCCGGAGGCCAGTGATGAGCACCCGGGCCGAGAAGATCGAGAGCCCGCAGGTGCCCGACCTGCCGCACGCGAGCTGGACCAACGGCTGGCGCATCGGCCACGAGGTGGTGATGTCGGGCATGACCGGCCACCCGGCCACCCGGCAGGCCGCCGAACAGGGCCAGCCGCTGGGCGCCTACGAACAGACGCTGGTGGTGCTGAAAAAGCTCGAAGCGCTGGTGCAGGCCGCCGGTGGCCACAAGCACAACATCGTCAAGACCGTGGTCTACGTGACCGACATCGCCGACAAGGACGAGGTCGGCCGCGCCCGCAAGGACTTCTTCGAGGGCCACTACCCCTGCTCGACGCTGGTGGCGGTGAGCGCCCTCGTGTTCCCCGAACTCCGGGTCGAGATCGACGCCTGGGCCCGGCTGGACGTGGACCTGTGCATGGCATGACCCGCGCGCAGCGGCTCGTGCGGGTAACAAGGAAAACCAAGATGGATCTGGGCATCAAAGGCAAAAAGGCGCTGGTCTGCGGCGCGAGCGCCGGACTGGGCTACGCCTGCGCCGAGGCGCTGGCAGCCGAGGGCGTGCACCTCGTCATCGTGGCGCGCACCGAAGGTCCGCTGCTCCAGGCCGCTGACCGGCTGCGGGGCATCGCCGGCAGCGGCCCGGTCGACACCGTGGCCGCCGACGTGACGACCCCCGAAGGCCGCGCACGCATCTTCGCCGCGCACCCCGACTTCGACATCGTGGTCACCAACGCGGGCGGGCCACCGCCGGGCGATTTCCGGCGCTGGGACCAGGCCACCTGGCACCAGGCCATCGACGCCAACATGCTCGCGCCGATCGAGCTCATCAAGGCCACGGTGGACGGCATGATGGCGCGCGGCTGGGGCCGCATCGTCAACATCACCTCCAGCGCGGTGAAGTCGCCCGTGGACGGCCTGGGCCTGTCCATCGGCGCGCGCAGCGGCCTGACCGGCTTCGTCGCCGGCCTGGCGCGCAGCACCGTCGGCCGCGGCGTGACCATCAACAACCTGCTGCCCGGCACCTTCGACACCGCGCGCCTGGCCGGCAACTTCGCGGCGCAGGCACAGCGCGAAGGCCGCAGCGTGGACGAGGTCAAGGCCGCGCGCCTGGCCAAACACCCGGCCCACCGTTTCGGCGCCCCCGGCGAACTGGGCCACACCTGCGCCTACCTGTGCAGCGCGCACGCGGGCTACATCAACGGTCAGAACCTGCTGCTCGACGGCGGATCGTTCCCGGGCGTGTTCTGAGGCGCCGGCGCGGCCGCATCGACACGCCCCATGGCCGTGCGCCGCGCGCCCTCGCGCCGCGCGTAAAGGGTCGGTGACACACCCGCCCAGCGCCGGAAGGCGCGCGCGAACACCTTGTCGGATTCGTAGCCGGCATCCTGCGCCACCTTGGCCAGCGGCAGCAGCCCGGCCTCCAGCTGTTCGGCCGCCAGCGCCATGCGGTGCGCCGCCAGGTAGGCCATGGGCGTCGTGCCCACCAGGCCGCGAAAGCGGTCGCTGAAGCGCGAGCGGGACATCGCCGCCTCAGCGGCCAGGGCGGCCACCGTCCAGGCGCGCGCCGGTTCGCGGTGCATGGCCGCGATGGCCCGTGCCAGCGCCGGGTCGGCCAGGCCACGCCACCAACCAGCCTCGGTCGGCGCGCGCTGCGCGGTCAGGAAGGCGCGCAGCAGGTTGATCAGCAGCAGCTCGCCCATGCGGCTGGCCGACACGCGCCAGCCGGGCCGCTGGTCCAGCGTCTCCGTCACCAGCGCCTGCATGGTGTCGGCCAGCCCCATGCCCGCCGACAGGGCATCGGCCGGCACGTGCAGCAGCGGCGGCAGGATGCGCAGCACCGAGTGGCGGCAGTAGGCCGAAAACCACAGCAGCGCGCTGAACATGTCGCTGCTTTCGCCCCCGCCGCCGTACTGCAGTTGCAGCGGCGCCTCATCGCGGGCACCGGGCGTGCGCCGCTCCAGCAGCGCGGCAAACGGCAGGGCCGGCACGTCCGGGCCCGAACCCATGACATGCGGCGCCCCCAGCGGCAGCATCACCAGATCGCCCGGCGCGACCCGCTGCGGCGCCTGGCCGGCCACCGCCACCCACCAGGGCGCACCGCGCACCATGCGGATCACGGCGCTGCCGGCCACGCCCTCGGAGCGCAGGCCCCAGGGAGCGGAGAGCTGAAAACGCGCCGTCACCGCGCGTTCGGCGCGGCAGATGGACAACACTTCGCTGAGGACATCCATATCGGGGGTCAAAGGCGGTTGAAGTCTGGACGATGTGTGCCCCATTCGAGCGTCAGAGCGGTTGAGGCCTGGGCGTCGCGCACCAACAATGCAGCTTCCTTCTCATTGTTGCGGAACCATCCCATGAGCACACTGAATATTGGCATCGCCGGCGGCGGTGTGGGCGGCCTCGCAGCGGCCATCGCGCTGCGGCAGCAGGGGCACCACGTCACCGTCTTCGAGCAGGCCCAGGGCTTCTCGCGCGTGGGGGCCGACATCAACCTCACGCCCAACGTGGTTCGCGCCATCGACGGCCTGGGGGCCGGCGCCGCCATCCGCGAACGCGGTGCCCAGCCCACCTTCCGCATCAGCCGCGACTGGGACACCGGCCAGGAGACGTCGCGCCTGGGCATGAGCAACGTCGCCGAAGCCCGGTACGGCGCACCACAGGTCACCATCCACCGCGCCGACATCATCGAGGCGCTGGCCGAACGGTTCCCCATCGAACACATCCGCTTCGGTCAGCGCATCCGGGCGTTGACCCAGGACGGCCAGGGTGTGCACCTGCAGCTGGCGGATGGCACGAGCCCCAGCTTCGACGTGGTGATCGGCGCCGACGGCATCCACTCGCGCGTGCGCACCGCCCTGTTCGGCGAAGAGTCCCCGCGCTTCACCGGCGTGGTCTCGTTCCGGTCGGTGGTGCCGACCGAGCGCGTCCAGCACGTGCCCGAGATCGAGGCCTTCACGAAATGGTGGGGGCCCAACCCGCAGAGCCAGATCGTCACCTTCCCGCTCAACCAGGGCCGGGAAACCTTCATCTTCGCCACCACCGGGCAGGAGAGCTGGACCGAGGAGTCGTGGACCAGCGAAGGCGACGTGAACGAGCTGCGCAGCTTCTACCAAGACTTCCACCCCGACGCCCGCGCGCTGCTCGACGCCTGCGACAGCACGCTCAAGAGCGCGCTGTACGAGCGCGAGCCGCTGCCGTGCTGGTCGGTGGGCACCGTGACGCTGCTGGGCGACGCCTGCCACCCCATGCTGCCCTTCATGGCGCAGGGCGCGGGCATGGCCATCGAAGACGCGGTGGTGCTGGGCCGGGCCCTGGCGGGCGCCGGCTCCCGCGCCGAGGCCGAGCGGGCGCTGCAGACCTATGAAAACGCGCGCAAGGAACGCACCGCGCAGATCCAGATCGGCTCGCGCGGCAACCAGTGGATGAAGACCCAGGGCAACGCCGACTGGGTCTACGGCTACGACGCCTGGCACGTGCCGCTGGCGTAAACGGATGCCCCGCCGGTGCCCCAAAAAAAAGGCATGCCGGGGGGCATGCCTTCGGGCAGTGGACACCGCGCCGGGTCTCAGACGTCGAGCACCAGCCGGCTGCTCTTGCAACCCGAAACGCAGACCATCATCACCTCGTTGCGCGCCTGTTCGGCGGCCGTGAGCACGGAGTCGCGGTGATCGGGCACGCCTTCGAGCACGCGCGTCTCGCAGGAACCGCAGATGCCTTCTTCGCAGCTGAAGGGCACGTCGGCCTTGAGCTCGATCAGGCACTGGTGCAGGGTCTTGTCGGGCGTGACCTCGAAGGTCTGGCCGCTGCGACGCAGCTCCACCGTGAAGCTCTGGCGCGCATCGGCCGACGCGGCCACCTCAACGGCGGCGAAACGCTCGATGTGGGCCTGGGTGTGGCCCAGCCGGGCGGCGGTCTTCTCGAAATTGTCGAGCATGACCGTGGGGCCGCAGGCGTAGTAGTGCTCGGTGGCCGCGGGCGCGCGGCGGCCCAGCAGGGCCTGGAGGTCGGGCGGGCCGCCCTGCTCGTCGTCGAAGTGCCAGGTCACCGGCACGCCCAGGGCCTCGACCTCGGCCACAAAGGCCGCGCTGGCCCGCGAGCGCGCGCAGTACAGGAATTCAAAGCTGCGGCCCAGGGTCTTCAGGCGCTTGCCCATGCACAGCACGGGCGTGATGCCGATGCCGCCGGCCACGAGCACCGAATGGCTCGCGTCTTCGTGCAGCGGAAAGTTGTTGCGCGGCGCGCTGATCGTCAGGCGCGTGCCCACGCGCAACTGCTCGTGCACGCAGCGCGAACCGCCGCGGCTGGCCTTGTCCTTGAGCACGCCGACCACGTAGCGGTGGGATTCACCGCTGTCGTTGAACAGCGAGTAGCTGCGGATCAGGCCGTTGGGCAGGTGCAGGTCGATGTGCGACCCCGCCTCGAAAGCCGGGAAGCTGCCGCCCCCCACCGGTCGCAGCTCGACGCTGATGATGTCGTCGGCTTCGTGCCGCAGTGTGTGGACCCAGGCTTGCAAGGTGGTGGCGGTGCTCATCGGAGGAATCAGGGAATCGTTGAAAGGTGAGGATCAACCCTGTTTGTCCAGCTGCTTGGTGGCCAGGTTGCGCAGATGGCGGCGCAGCCGGACGATGCCCATGTCGTGCTGGTACAGGTGCTCGCGCTTGTTGGCGTCGGGCTCCATATTCTCCACGGCCAGGCGGTCCTGTTCGAGCACGTTCCAGTGGCGCTCTTCCAGGCGGTTCTTGTAGAGGAAGCGCCAGGTGTCGCGCTGCCAGCCGTCCACCTTGCGGCAGCGCCAGTGGAAAACGCCGGCCGCGCGGTTGGTGATGGGCGTGTAGCTGCCGATGATGGTGAAGTTGCCGCCAGGGCCGCCGGTCTTCGGATACGGAATTTCCAGCCGCATGACGTGGATGCCGGTGTCCATCCACTCGGTCCAGTCGAAGTTCACATCGCGCTGGCCCTTCTTTTCGAAGATGAAGCCTTCGGGCAGGTCGCGGATCTGGAAGTCGGCCGTCATGTCGCCTTCGCTCATGGTGTGCGACTGCTTGTGCAGGTAGGCGCCGTGCATCGGGTCCATGACGTTGTCGATCACGTAGCGGTAGTCGCCGGCCCACTCGGTGTAGCACAGGAACGAACTCCACTCGGGCGAGGTCAGTTGCTCGGGCAGGCGCAGCGGCGGCGCTTCGTCCAGCGCCGGGTTGCTGGCGTTGTAGAGAAAGATCGCGCCGTTAGACTCGGCCGTGTGGAAGCTGCGCGTCGGGCGCGAACCTTCGAGCTTGCAGCCCGGGCTGCCCGGCACGCGCATCACGGTGCCGTCGCGGCGCACTTCGACGCCGTGGTACGGGCAGGCGATGCGGTCGCCCAGGATCACGCCCAGCGACAGCGGGGCACCCCGGTGCGGGCAGTGGTCTTCCAGCGCGTGGACCTGGCCGGCCTGGTCGCGCCAGAGCGCAATCTTGTAGCCCAGGCGGCGCAGCGAGATCGGGCTTTCCTTCACGAAGCTGGACGGGCAGACCGGGTACCAGAGGTCTTTGAGCCCGACCTCCAGGGCGGCATCGACGGGATCGAGCTGGACGTTGACGACGGCGGTGTTCATCGGCTTACTCCTGTGGGGTTCGGGCGGACTCAGGCGCCCAGGCGGGCCATTTCCTGCTGGTAGGTGGTTTCGGTCCAGGGCTGGCCGTTGGGGCCGGCGGGGCCGGCCTGGTTCAGGTAGGCCACCAGGCCGGCCAGGTCGTGAATGCCCTGAGCGAAGGCGCGCTCGATCGAGTCGCCCAGCAGACTCTCGTAGGAGGTGGGCGGCGCGGTGCGGGTCTGGTGCGTTTCGTTGTAAAGCTCCGGGGTGCGCATGGGGTCTCTCCGTGGGGAACAGAAACGGGTGGCGGGAAGAATCAGCTCTTGGGCTTGTCGGTCATGAAGCGGCCACTGGGCGCCTCGGCGTTCACCTGGCGGCGCGTGTGGCCGTCGATGCCGCCCTTGATGGCCCATTCGGCGAACACGGTGGGGCCGGGCGTGAATTCGCGCGGCACCCATTCGGCGGTCAGCTCGTCTTCGTCGGTGTAGTACTCGACCAGCGCGCCCGCCGGGTTTTCGATGTACCAGAACATGGCCGACGAGATCGGGTGGCGACCCGGGCCGAGTTCGGTTTTCCAGCCCTGGCGCGACATGTGCAGCCCTCCGCCGACGACCTCGTGCAGGTCGCGCACGGTGAAGGCCACGTGGTTCAAGCCCTTGCGCGGTTCCGGCGGCTGCAGCAGGAACAGGTCGTGGTGGCCGCCTTCGGGCGCGCAGCGCATGAAAGCGCCACGGCCGGGATAGCGGTCGGACATCACAAAGCCCAGGCGCTCTTCGTAGAAGCCGGCGGTGGCCGCCAGGTCGGTCACGAAGAAGACCACGTGGCCCACTTCCACCGGCGTGGCCCGGTCGTAGGCCGGCGCGCGCTGGTTGATGCGGCGCCGCTCGCTCCAGGTGTTGGTCACGGCCGAGGTCAGCGCCACCGGGCGCTTGCGTGTGACCTGCACGCGCACGGCCAGGCCGTTGGGGTCGGTGCAGCCGATGCGCTCGCCGTCGTCGACATAACCGGGCTGGTCCTGCAGCCGGGTGCGCAGGGCGTCCAGCTCGGCGGTCGTGCCCACCGACCAGACCACCTCGCGCAGCGTCGGGTCCGCCTCGACGCCGGGCGGCACGTCGGCCGCGTCGCTGTGGGCCACCACCACGCGGCAGCCGTTGAGGCATTCAAACACCCGGCGCTGCGGCGCTTCGTCCACCAGGGTCAGCCCCCAGTCGGCAAAGAAGCGGCTGCAGGTGTCCAGATCCTGCGCGCCGTAGGTGATTTCGTCGATACCCTGGATGCTCATGTCGGAAGGTCCTGTGAAACCGGCATTGGAATGCTCAACGCTTGACCTTCGCCAGCGGATGGTCAGGCGGGTAGGTCGGCGTGACCGGCTTGGGATTGCCCACGATGACACACATCAGCGCCTCTTCGTCGCCGATGTTGACCACCCCCCGGTACACGCCCACCGGCCAGGAGATCAGGTCGCGTTCGCCCGCTTCCATCTCCCAGGTTTCGCCGTTCAGTTCGGCGATCAGCTTCACGCGGCCGCGCAGAACGAAGAAGACCTCTTCCACATCGGTGTGGATGTGCAGCGGCCCCTCAGCACCGGCCGGCAGGATCATGGTCGAGAAGGTGAAATGCTCGGCCTGCACCGTGTTGGCATCGTTGGCCACCCCGGTGGCACCGGTGCCCACGTAGCGCATCTGGGCGCGCCGGTACTTGGGGTCGAGGTCGGCCTGGAACTTCAGCGCCTCCCAGTCGTAGCGGCGCGTGGCCCGTGTGGCCACGCGGCTTTGCATCCACTGCGCCAGGTCCATGCCGGCGGGGGGTTGGTAGGAAGGGGACTCGGTGACGACGGCAACCATGTTGACCTCCGGTTGTTTTATATACAAAACAATGTTTCTTTATTAAAACGCTTGCATCGTAATCCCCGAGCCGTCAGAGGGTCAAGCCAAATCCGAGTGATTTACTGAGAAAGCTTGCCGCCACCCACGGGTTTGTCCGCCGCTGCGGCCCCCCTGGGCGCCGCCTAAAATGGCTGCACAGGCACGCCCGCGGCCCGCCAGGACCGGCGCGGCAGCCATTGCCACAGCAAGGAGGAGACTGCGCATGCGCATCCTGATAGCCGAAGACGACCAGGTGCTCGCGGACGGGCTGTTGCGCAGTCTGCGCGCCGCCGGTGCCGCCGTCGATCACGTGGCCAGTGGCAGCGAGGCCGATGCGGCCCTCATGACCAACAACGAGTTCGATCTGCTGATCCTCGACCTGGGCCTGCCGCGCCTGCACGGTCTGGAGGTGCTCAAGCGCCTGCGCTCGCGCGGCTCCACCATGCCGGTGCTCATCCTCACGGCGGCCGACGCCATCGAGGAGCGCGTCAAGGGCCTGGACCTGGGCGCCGACGACTACATGGCCAAGCCGTTTTCGCTGCAGGAACTCGAAGCGCGCGTGCGCGCCCTCACGCGCCGCGGCATGGGCGGGGCCAGCTCCACCATCAAGCACGGCCCGCTGGTCTACGACCAGGCCGGCCGGGTGGCCACCATCGACGGCAAGATGGTCGAACTCTCGGCGCGCGAGCTCGGCCTGCTCGAAGTGCTGCTGCAGCGCGCCGGCCGCCTCGTCAGCAAGGACCAGCTCGTCGAACGCCTGTGCGAATGGGGCTAAGAGGTGAGCAACAACGCCATCGAGGTCTACATCCACCGCCTGCGCAAGAAGATCGAAAAAGGCCCGATCCGCATCGCCACCGTGCGCGGCCTCGGCTATTGCCTTGAAAAGATCCCCGGCTGAACCGGGCGGAGGCAGCGCCCCGCCCTCGAGCGCATCGGGCGAGCGTCTCGGCCCGATGTCTTTCGGTCTTTTCCAGCGCGAACAGCGCAGCCTCTTCGGCGAGATCCTCGACTGGATGCTCACGCCTCTGCTGCTGCTGTGGCCCCTGTCGCTGGCGCTGACCTGGTTCGTCGCGCAAGGCATTGCCAGCAAACCGTTTGACCGCGCCCTCGAATTCAACCTCCAGGCCCTGACCCAGTTCGTGGTGGTCAACAGCGGGCGCGTGCACTTCGACCTCACGCCGCAGGCGCGCGACCTGCTACGCGCCGACGACAGCGACATCGTCTATTACCAGGTGCTCGACCCGCGCGGCGACGTGATCAGCGGTGAAGGCGACTTTCCGCTGCCGGCGGACAACGAGTCGCCCGTGCCCGGACGCGTGATGCTGCGCGACGACGTGGTGCGCGGCGACGATGTGCGCGTGGCCTACGCCTGGCTCGCACGGGGCACCGAGCCCGGCCGGCTGGTGCTGATGCAGGTGGCCGAAACCAAGGGCAAACGCTCCACGCTCGCCACCGAAATCATCAAGGGCGTGATGGTGCCGCAGTTCGTCATCCTGCCGCTGGCGGTGCTGCTGGTGTGGATGGCGCTGGTGCGCGGCATCCGCCCGCTCAACGATCTCGAACAGAAGATCCGTGCCCGCAAGCCCGACGACCTCAGCCCGATCGAAGAGGCCTTCATTCCGCAGGAAGTGGCCCCGCTGGTCTCGTCCATCAACGACCTGCTGGCGCGGCTGAAGGCGTCGCTGACGACCCAGCGGCGATTTCTGGCCGACGCGGCCCACCAGCTCAAGACGCCGCTGGCCGGCCTGCGCATGCAGGCCGAGCTGGCGCAGCGCGAGACCGACCCGAAGGAGATCCGCGGTTCCCTGCAGCAGATCGCCCGCTCCAGCACCCGCGCCACCCACACGGTCAACCAGTTGCTGGCGCTGGCCCGCGCCGAAACCACGGGCCGCGCGCTGCCCTCGGCCCGCATCGACCTGGCCCGGCTGGTGACAGAGGTGGTGCAGGACTCGGTGCCCCGCGCGCTGGAACACGGTATCGACCTGGGCTACGAAGGGCCGGACGCCATTCCCGAGAGCGCGCTGATCGACGGCAACCCGACCCTGCTGCAGGAAATGACGCGCAACGTGGTCGACAACGCCATCCACTACAGCGGCGCCGGTGGCGTGGTGACGGTGCGCGTGCTGCTCGACCGCTTCAGCGGCGTGCAGGTGCTCCAGGTCGAGGACGATGGCCCGGGCATTCCCGAAAACGAACGTGCCTTCGTGCTGCAGCCTTTCTACCGCGCGCTGGGCACCAACGTCGACGGCTCCGGCCTCGGGCTGGCGATCGTGCACGAGATCGCCCAGCAGCACAACGCCGTGATCGCCATGGAAGATGCGCACCCCGACGCGGCGCGCCGCGGCCTGCGGGTGTCGATCCGTTTCGTCCCGCGCCGGCCCGCCGGCGAGTGAGCCCGCTGCCGGGCGCCGTCAGGGCCGCAGTTGCCGGTTCATCCGCTCCAGCAGATCGGCCAGTTGCACGCGCTCTGCGGCACTCAGCGGCGCGACCGCCTGCTGCGCCACCTGACGCCGGATTGCGCCGACGCGCTGGTGGATGTCCAGCGCCGCAGCCGTGGGGTACAGCCGGGAGACCCGCCGGTCCGCCTCGTCCGGGCGGCTCTCCAGCAGCCCAAGATCGCGCAGGCTGCCCACCAGCCGGGCGAGCTGCCCCTTGTCCCGTCCCGCGTGCGCCACCAGGTCGCTGAGCGTGCTGCCCGGTTGCCGAACAAAGAACGCCAGCGCCCGCCCCTCCATCGGCCCCAGGGTGTGGCCCGCGCCGACCATGAGCTGGCGCATGCGGGAACGCGCCAGATGCATCAGCTCGTGCACGGCGTCCAGCACCGGTTCTTCGTGGGCAGGTTTCATGGTGGTTGACTTTATCAATTATTTGATCGATGATCTGATTGACATTATCAACCAATTGCCATGAATCCCCATCCTGTTACCCCCTCTTCTCCGGTCCAGCGCGTGCGCCACGACATCGTGCGCCGGGACCTGCGGATCGAACGCATCGACACCCCCAGCCCCGGTTTCCGCGCCATCACCTTCACCGGCCCCACGTTGGGGGGCCTGGTGTCGATGTCGTTCGACGACCACCTCAAGTTCTTCTTCACCGACGCCCAAGGCCAGGAACAGCGCCGGGACTACACGCCGCGCCGGCACGACCCCGTGCACGGCCGCCTGACGCTGGAGTTCGCGTTGCACGACGGTGGCCTGGCCGCCGAATGGGCCCGCCAGGCCCGCGAAGGTGATGCGGCCACCATTGCCGGCCCACGCGGCTCCCAGATCGTGTCCACCGACCTGGACTGGCACTGGCTCACCGGCGACGCGACCGCGCTGCCCGCCATCGCGCGCCGCCTGGAGGAGCTGCCCGCCGGCTCACCGGTGCGGGCCCTGATCCTGGTCCCGGAACAGGACCAGCGACCACTGGCGCTGCAACCCGGCCAGCAGGTGCAATGGGTGAGCGACCCCGAAGCCTTTGTCCGGGCCCTGCACCACCTGAAGCGACCCGAAGGGGAAGGTTTTGTGTGGTGTGCCGGCGAAGCCGGCCTGATGGCGCGCGCCCGTGAGGTCGTGCTGAACCACCACGCCGTGCCCCGCACCCACACCCGCATTTCCGCCTACTGGAAACAGGGCACCAGCAGCTTCCACGAAGATCTGTGAGGGACTCCCCCCTGCGCGCCTGACGGCGCTTCGAGGGGGGAAGCGCCGTCAGGCGCGCAGGGGGGTGTTCACTGGCTGTACACGTTCAGTTGCAGCCGCTCGCGCTCGATGGCGCGCGCCACCGGTGGCAAGGCGGCCAGGCGCTGGACCAGTGCCCAGCTGGCCGGGAAGTCTTCCGGGTTGATGCCGGCGTAGCCGCCCCAGCGCAGCAGGGTCAGCACATAGGCGTCCAGCGCCGACGGCTTGTCGCCCGTGATCCAGGGCGAGGCCTGGGCGGCCAGGGCCTCGATCTCACCCAGCAGGCCACGGTAAGTGGCCGCTGCGTGGGCGCGAATGGCCTTCTGCGCCTCGTCGTCGTCGGTGAACTTCTGCGGCATGAACACGTGCGTGAAGGTCGGGTGCACGGTGTTGTTCATCCAGGCCAGCGTGGACAGCGCGCGCGTGCGCGCCAGGCCCGAAGCCGGCAGGATGCCCGCCTGCGGAAACTTCGCGTCCAGGTGCAGCAGGATGGCGACGATCTGGGTGATCACTTCGCCGTCGTCCACCAGCACCGGCACCTGGCCGCGCGGGTTCAGCGCCAGGTATTCGGCACTGCGCTGCTCACCCTTGTGCAGCTTGACCATGGTGGGTTCGAACTCGGCACCCGCCAGTTCGAGCATGGCGTGGGGCACGAAGGAACACGCCCCGGGGGCGAAGAAGAGCTTCAGGCTCATGGTGGTTGTCTCCTGGATGAGTGTGAACGGTGAGGAAAATCAGTCGGACAGGTGCTGGCCCACCAGGCCGGCGATCTCGAACATGGTCACCTGGTCCTTGCCGAACACGGGACGCAGCTTGTCGTCGGCGTTGATCCTGCGCTTGTCCTTCGCGTCCTGCAGGCCCTGGGCCTTGATGTAGTCCCACAGCTTCTTGACCACCTCGGGGCGCGACACGGGTTCGCTGCCGATCACGGCGGCCAGGGCGGCACTGGGCCGCTTGCCGGTGGCGGCGGTGGTCTTGCGGGGTGCCTTCGGTGCGGCGGCCTTCTTGGCGGCGACCGCCTTCTTCGCCGGCGCGGCCTTGGCGGCCGGGCGCGCAGCGCCACCGGCCGTCTTGCGGGGCGGGTACTTGCTCTCGCGCGGCTCGAACTCGAAATTGACCTTGCCCGCTTCCTTGTCCCAGGCCAGGAAGGCCTTGAAGCTGCGGCGCGTGCGCATGGACACGAATTTGTCGAGCAGGTCGGTCTTGCCGGTGGCCAGCAACTTGCCCATCTGCTCTGGGCTCACCGGCTGCTGCAGGATGACCTTGCCGCTCTTGAAGGTGCAGCTCGGCGTGGCTTGCTGAACGGTGGGCACGGCCTTGCTGCAGACGTAGTTGGCGCCATGCTCGTAAACCGGCGCGCCGCAGACCGGGCAGGCCCCCAGGCCCGACTGGCCGGCGAAGTCCACCAGCTCGCCGGTTTCGTCGTCGTTCCGGTCGTCGCCGAAGTCGAATTCCAGCTTCCAGTTCTTGTCTTCGTCGCTGTAGGCGAGCGTCATCTCGGCCACGAAGGGCCAACCGGCCTTGGAACGGAAGCCTTCGAGCGGGCCGATGTGCTTGTCGCGCACGAACGCCTCGGCCTCGGCCACTTCAAAGGTGCGGCCGGCCGGCGACTTGGTGAACGAAAAGCCGCAGCCCTCGCTGTGGCCGTCGGCGCCGGTACAGGTGTAGCGGCGGTAGTTCTCCTTGACGATGCCGCCGCAGTTGGGGCAGGGCGCGGTCAGCGTGGCGTAGTTGCCCGGCACCGTGTCGCGGTCGTATTCCTTGGCCTTCTTGACCAGGCGCTCTGTCATGGCCGCGATCTGCGTCATGAAGGCTTCGCGCGAGAGCTTGCCCTGCTCCATCTGCGCCAGCTTGTATTCCCACTCGCCGGTCAGCTCGGGCTTGGACAGCTCTTCGACCTCCAGGCCGCGCAGCAGGGTCATGAGCTGGAAGGCCTTGGCCGTGGGAATCAGCTCGCGCCCTTCGCGCAGCATGTATTTTTCGGTCAGCAGGCCTTCGATGATGGCCGCGCGCGTGGCTGGCGTGCCCAGGCCTTTTTCCTGCATGGCTTCGCGCAGTTCGTCGTCTTCGACGAACTTGCCCGCGCCTTCCATGGCACCCAGCAGCGTGGCTTCCGAATAGCGGGCGGGCGGGCGGGTCTTCAGGCCCTTGGCCTCGACGGACTCGGTGCGCACCGTCTCGCCCTCGCGCACCGGCACCAGGTTCTGGCCCTTGTCGCCGTCCTTGGCACCCTCGACATCTTCCGCGGCTTCCTTGCCGTACACCGCCATCCAGCCCGGCTTGACCAGCACCTTGCCTTCGGTCTTGAAGTGATGGTTCAAGACTTTGGAAATCCGCGTGGTCACCAGGAACTCGGCGCTGGGGAAAAACACCGCGATGAAGCGGCGCACCACCAGGTCGTAGAGCTTCTGTTCGGCTTCCGAGAGGCCGCTGGGTGCCTGCAGCGTGGGGATGATGGCAAAGTGGTCCGACACCTTGCTGTTGTCGAAGATGCGTTTGGTCGGCTTGATGTAGTTGCCGTTGAGCGCCGTCAGCGCGTGCGGCGCCAGGTGCTTCATGCCGCTGTCGGCCAGCATCTCGAAGGTCTGCTTCACCGTGCCCAGGTAGTCCTCGGGCAGGGCGCGCGAGTCGGTCCGGGGGTAGGTCAGCGCCTTGTGGCGTTCGTACAGGCTCTGCGCCAGTTGCAGCGTGGTCTTGGCGGAGAAGCCGAAACGGCCGTTGGCCTCACGCTGCAGGCTGGTCAGGTCGTACAGCAGGCCGCAGGCCTGCGTGGTGGGCTTGCTCTCCTCGGTGACGCTGGCGGCCTTGCCGCGCACGGCCTCGACGATGGCCAGGGCCTCTCGCTGGTCCCACAGGCGGTCGGCGCGCTGATCGGCGTCAGCATCGTCGCCGGTGGGTTTCTTGAACGCCGGGTCGAACCACTTGCCCGGGTACTCGCCGGCCTCGGCCAGGAAACTGGCGTGGATCTCCCAGTAGTCGCGCGCCTTGTGCGCGCGGATCTGCTCCTCGCGCTCGACCACGATGGACAGCGTGGGCGTCTGCACCCGGCCCACGGTGGTCAGGAAGAAACCACCGTCGCGCGAATTGAAGGCCGTCATGGCGCGCGTGCCGTTGATGCCCACCAGCCAGTCGGCCTCGGAGCGGCTGCGCGCCGCGTCGGCCAGGCCGCGCATCTGCTCGTCGCTGCGCAGCTTGTCGAAGCCTTCGCGGATCGCCTGTGGGGTCATCGACTGCAGCCACAGCCGCTGCACCGGCTTGCCCAGGCCGCCCTTGGCGCCGCCGGCGTACTGCTCGATCAGGCGGAAGATCAGCTCCCCCTCGCGCCCCGCGTCACAGGCGTTGATGAGGCGGGCCACGTCCTTGCGCCGCGCCAGCTTGACCACCGCGTTCAGGCGCGACTTGGTCTTGTCGATGGGCTTGAGGTCGAAGAAGGGCGGCAGCACCGGCAGGTGGGCAAAGCTCCACTTGCCGCGCTTGACGTCGAACTGCTCGGGCGCGGCGATCTCCACCAGGTGGCCCACGGCCGAGGTCACCACGTACTGGTCGCTCTCGAAGTGGTCGTCGTGCTTGTCGAACTTGCCCGCCACCGGCGTGAGCGCACGCACGATGTCCTGCGCCACGGAGGGCTTCTCGGCGATCACCAGAGTCTTGCTGCCTTCGGTTTTCATAGAACCGTCTGTTTCGTCTCTACAATTTGAGGTTCACGCGCGTGTACACGCGCACGTGTGGGCAGGCGCACGCACACGCGCGCACCTGCATAAACAACCTTACCAAAATTTCCGGTTGTGAAAAAAAGCCCCCCTTCGAGCCCCGCCACACGCCCCACAGCGCCCGCCACCCCACCGAGCCGGCGCATCCAGACCCGGCGTTCGGGCGTCCATGGCAAGGGGGTCTACGCCGTGGTCGACCTGGCCAAGGGCGAGACCCTGATCGAATACACGGGCGAGATCATTTCCTGGACCGAGGCTTTGCGCCGCCACCCGCACGACCCGAGCGACCCAAACCACACCTTCTATTTCCACATCGACGAAGACCACGTCATCGATGCCAAGTTCGGTGGCAACTCGTCGCGCTGGATCAACCACAGCTGCGACCCGAACTGCGAAGCCGAAGTGGACGGCGGCCGGGTGTTCATCCGGGCGCGCCGCAACATCCGCGCCGGCGAAGAGCTGTTCTACGACTACGGCCTGGTGATCGACGAGCCCTACACCCCCAAGCTCAAGGCGCAATACCCCTGCTGGTGCGGCGCCGCCCAGTGCCGCGGCACGCTGCTGGCCCCCAAGCGGGGCGGACGGGCGACCAAACTGGGATGAAAAAGGCCCCCACGCTCCACCGCTGCGCGGGTCGCTGCCCCCCGAGGGGGCTGGGCCTGCCTTGGGGCGGCCCGGCGGCTGGCCCGGTGCCCCCCACGCTCCACCGTTGCGCGGGTCGCTGCCCCCCGAGGGGGCTGGGCCTGCTTTGGGGCGGCCCGGCGGCTGGCCCGTTGGCCCCTACGCTCCACCGCTGCACGGGTCGCCAACAGCCCCATGCCCGTCATGCCCGCGAAGGCGGGCATCCAGGCCCTGGCGCGCGGACCGGTGCGCGCGCCTGCGTCATTCCCCGCCGCGCATGAACACCGATCTGCTGGCCCACAGCGAAGCGATATGGCAGGCCGTCGAGCCCCTGCTTCCGGGCTTCACGGTGGAAGTGCTGCCCAGCATCGACTCCACCAACACCGAACTCATGCGCCGGGCCCGCGCGGGTGCGCTCGACCCGGTGCTGCTGGTGGCCGAAACACAGACGGCCGGCCGCGGTCGCGTGGGCCGCAGCTGGCACAGCCGGCCCGGCCAGTCGCTGACCTTTTCACTGGCCCTGCCGCTGACGCCCCGGGAATGGTCGGGGCTGTCACTGGCCGTGGGCGTGAGCCTGGCCGAGAGCCTGCATCCCGATGTGCGGCTGAAATGGCCCAACGATCTCTGGCTCGACGGCCGCAAGCTCGGCGGCATCCTGGTCGAGACCGCCAGCCTCGGCCATGGCGGCGGGGCCAGCATGCCACGCGGTGTCGTGATCGGGGCCGGCATCAACCTGGCCCGCCCCGACACCCAGGTGGTGTCGGCCATGGCCGCGGCCACGCCCGGCGCCCCGGCCGCGATGCCGCCAGCCGGTCTGGCCGAAGTCTGGATGGGGGTCACCGCCGGCGAGGCCCTGGCGCGCGTGGCCCCGGCCCTGGTGCGCGACGTGCTGCGCTTCGCCGAAGAGGGGTTCGGCGCCTTCGCACCGGGCTTTGCCCGCCGCGACGCGCTGGCCGGGCGGCCGGTGCGCCTGTCCGACGGCACCGAGGGCACGGCCCGCGGCGTGGACGAGCAAGGCGCCCTGCTGATTCAGACCGCCGCTGGCATGCGGGCCATCACCAGCGCAGAAGTGAGTGTGCGCCCATGCTGAGAATGACCGCCCTCGTGCTGCTGCTGGCCAATGCGCTCTATTTCGCCTGGACCCAGGGCTGGCTCGGCCCCCTGGGGCTCGCGCCGGTGGTGCAGAGCGAGCCCGAGCGGCTGCAGCAGCAGGTCCGGCCCGAAGCGGTGGAGCTGCTCAATGGTCCTCCGCCCAACCTGCCTGCAACGGCGGCCACCAACGACGCCGCCATGGCATCGCCGAACGCCGGTGCGCTGCCGCCCGAGCCCACGGTGTGCATGCGCGCCCAGGGGTTCACCCCCGAACAGGCCGGCACGCTGCGCGAAGCGCTGGAGCACAACGCCACGCTCACCGGCGCCTGGGATCTGGCCGAGGTTCGCGCCGGCGGTCGCTGGATCGTCTACATGGGCCGGCTCAACGACGACCAGATGCAACGCAAGAAGGCCGAGCTGCGCGAGCTCAAGGTGGACTTCCGCGAAGTGTCCACCGCCGGCCTCGCGCCGGGGCTGGCACTGGGCACCTACAGCGCCGAAGCCTCGGCCGAACAAGGCCTGGCGGATGTCCAGCGCAAGGGCGTGCGCACCGCCCGCGTCGCGCAGGAACGCCCCGAAAGCGCCCAGTTCGTGCTGCGCCTGCCCCAGAGCACGGCCGAACAGCGCGCGGCCATCGCCGCCCTGGGGTCCGCGATGGCCGGCAAACTGCTGCAATCCTGTGAGTAGGGGGAACACCCCCCTGCGCCGCTGACGCGGCTTCCCCCCTCTGTGGCGCGGCTGCGCCGCTTCGAGGGGGGACGGCGTCTGGGGCCGGCGAAGCCGGACCCTCGACGCCCGGCGCAGGGGACACAGCGCGCCGGAGCATCTGGGTTTGCGGCGGGCCGCTCAGCCCGGAAATGGTCGACGCGAAATGCCTTCAAGCGCCGCAGGCACCGTGGAACCGGCTTAGCCGGGCCACAGGTGCCGTCCCCCCTCGAAGCGGCGCAGCCGCGCCACAGAGGGGGGAAGCCGCGTCAGCGGCGCAGGGGGGTGTGCCTTACTTCGCGACGACCCGCACCATCTCCAGGCACTTGTTCGAGTAACCCCACTCGTTGTCGTACCAGCTCACGACCTTCACGAAGGTCTTGTCCAGTGCGATGC